>CAJXYC010000008.1 GCA_913063365.1 uncultured Cellulomonadaceae bacterium | reverse complement strand
CCGACGGAGGCGGCCCCGGGAAGTATTCGCGGTGATCTGGGGCGCGACTGGGGGCTATCTGTGCAGCAAAACCTCGTGCACGGCTCTGATTCAGTGGAGAGCGCAGAGCGCGAACTCGCTCTGTGGTTTGGCTAACTAAAAGCTAAACAGCAGTGGGAATTGCACCCACACCGAAATAACAATCGTCGCGAACGTTCCCACGATGGGGACCCACGCAAACGGCAGGGTGGCCTGTCCGAATGAGACCGCGCGAGCGTTGTCGGTGAGAAGACCTTGGGCGAGGGCCCAGGGGAGATACACCCAGAGCAGGATTGTGTGGGTCACCCAGACCACCATGCAGTAGAGGCATAGGAAGCCAATCGAGAAGGCCGCCTGGACAAACAGCCACATCAGGAAAAACCACGCGGCAAAAAGCCCGATCGTGGTGGCCCACCAGAACCAACGGCGGAAGCGAGCTCCCTGGATGAGTCCCACGCCGATTGTGCTCACCACTGCCCATCCGGCAATCCCCAGTAACTGATTGGGTGCATCGAAAAAGATTCGTGCTTGCCAAGACTCCATCACGTTCCCGCAGGAGAAGAACGGATTGATGTCGCAGCTAGGCGTTTGACCCTCTGCGGCCAGGAGGTAACCGTCTCTGGCCAGCATGTAGGAGGCCACCATCGAGATCACACCGATGACGGCGATAAACCACCCCATGACGGGGGTTTTTGTTTCTGGATGCACGGGCATCAGTATCGCACCCTGCGCCTGAGCGACCGGGTGTGCGATACTGGGAGCAGGGTTTCCACCAGCGACCGCGCTCCTGGTCACACCCGCCAAGCTTTTCGAGGACTCGCAGGTCGAGCCTCAGGACACCAACAGTTTTTCTGGCGTGAGCCAGAACAAGAGATTTGTGAGACGACGCCCCGCGCGGGCGGGCTCCGTCCCACACGAGGAGTCCACCAGTCATGGTGAAGAAAACAGAAGAGGAGTCGACGACAAAGTCAGCGTCGACTGCGAAAAAAACATCGCCCAAGGCGGCAGCCAAGAAGCCGGCTGCGAAGACATCTGAGTCACCCAAGAAAGCGCCTGCCAAAAAGGCATCAACAAAGACACCGAAGACCCCGGTCTCATCACCTCAGTCGGCGACTCAGCTGGTCTTCGCGGGCCCTGATCCTGAGCTGTTCCAGAAGCTCGCTGAGCAGTCTGAAGCGCCAGAGCGTCAGGTTCGAAAAAGGACCCGTCAACGGGGCGAATCCTCCGGTGAGAAGACTGCGGCCAAGAAAACCACCAAGGAAGAAGCACCCCAGAAGCCGCAGCGCGTCCGGGGCTCGACCAGGTTGGAGGCAAAGAGGCAGCGCCGGCGCGAGGGCCGTGACCAAGGACGTCGCCGGAATGTCGTCACAGAATCAGAGTTCCTCGCCCGCAGGGAGAGCGTGGAGCGGGTCATGGTGGTCCGCGAGCACGATAACCGGACTCAAATTGCCGTTCTCGAAGACGGTGTGACAGTCGAGCACTATGTCGCTGACAAAGACGACGCCAGCATGATCGGCAACGTCTACCTGGGTCGTGTGCAGAACGTTCTGCCGAGCATGGAAGCCGCGTTTGTGGACATTGGCCGTGGTCGAAACGCGGTGCTCTACTCCGGTGAAGTCGACTGGGATGCCGCGACGGAAGAGGGTGGCGAGCGCCCGAAGAAAATCGAGGCAGCGCTCAAGACCGGTGACAGTGTTTTAGTCCAGGTCACCAAAGACCCCGTGGGCCATAAAGGGGCCCGGCTCACTAGCCAAATCAGCCTGCCGGGACGCTTTCTTGTCTATGTCCCCTCGGGGGGAATGAATGGCATCTCGCGAAAGTTGCCCGATACTGAGCGCACTCGTCTAAAAGGCATTTTGAAGACGGTTGTTCCCGAATCAGCAGGCGTTATTGTGCGCACCGCCGCAGAGGGCGCGACGGAGGAACAGCTCACCCAAGACGTGCAGAGGCTTCAGGCCCAGTGGGAGTCGCTGCAGAAGCAGTCGACGTCGAAGAAAGCCCCGGCTCTGCTCCACAGCGAACCCGATCTGCTCGTCAAAATCATCCGCGACGTGTTTAACGAGGACTTCCAAAAGCTTGTGATCGCAGGCGACGAGCAGCACGCGACCATCACGGAATACCTGGGTCAAGTCGCTCCGGATCTCCTCGAGCGAATCGAGAAGTTTGAGGGGGCAGGTGACCCGTTCGACGAGTATCGAATCAGCGAAGGAATCCACAAAGCCCTCGAGCGCAAAGTGTGGCTTCCCAGTGGTGGATCTCTGGTCATTGACAGGACCGAGGCGATGACCGTTGTCGATGTCAACACCGGGAAGTTCGTGGGTTCTGGCGGCAATTTGGAAGAAACCGTCACCAAGAACAACCTCGAGGCCGCCGAAGAAATCGTCCGCCAACTCCGATTGCGCGATATCGGCGGAATTATCGTCATTGACTTCATCGACATGGTGCTGGAGTCCAACCGAGAGCTCGTCTTACGCCGGCTCATGGAGTGCCTCTCCAGAGACCGCACCAAGCACCAGGTCGCTGAAGTCACGAGCCTCGGGCTCGTGCAAATGACGAGAAAGCGCCTGGGTCTCGGACTCCTCGAAACCTTCAGCGAGACCTGCGAACACTGCCAGGGTCGCGGAGTCGTCGTGCAGGGCGAGCCTGTGACCAAACAGAAAAGCAGTGAGCCCTCCGGTAGTAGGCGACGCTCGTCTAGTCAGAAAACCTCTGTCGAACCTCACGGCATCACCGACGACGCCCGCGCAGCAATCGCCCAGATTGCCGCCAAAACCGTCGGTGGGCAGGGTCCAGACGCCACCGATGAGAAGGCAGAGCAGGCCGACTCGATCGGGCTCGACGAATTGGCACAGAAAGCAAAAAAGAGGACACCGCGCAAAAAGAAGGTCTCCCAAGATGCTTTGGAGAGTGTGCTGGAAGCATTACCGGAGGCGCCCGAACCAGGGTCCAAGAAGAAAAGGCGCCGCGCGAGCAGTGAGGGAGTGATTTCTCCGGGTGACGGTGCAGGCACCTCGACAACCAGCTAGCCAATCGGGCCGCTCGGGCGGCGTGATTGCGCTTGCCATTGGCATTCTTGCCATGCTCCTGACGACCCGGATCCTCACAGCCGATAACAGCACGGATGCGGTTCCCCCCGCAGCACTCGACGGGCTCACCCTTGCCCTGAGCGTCCTAATCGAGTCGCTTCCCTTCATCATCCTCGGCATCACGCTGTCAGTACTCGTGCAGGTGTGGGTGCCCCGGGAATGGTTGTTTCGGATTCTGCCGTCGCACCCGATTCCCAGGCGTCTCGTCATCTCCCTCCTTGGCATGTTTTTGCCGGTGTGTGAGTGTGGAAATGTTCCGCTCGCTCGTGGCCTGGTCGCCCGCGGCTACACCGTCTCAGAGTCGATGACGTTCCTCCTTGCGGCACCCATCATCAACCCGGTCACCATCATCACGACCCACCAAGCCTTCGGCTGGAGCGATGGCATCCTGGTCGCCCGCATTCTCGGCGCCATCGCCATCGCCAACCTCCTGGGATGGGTGTTTTCGCTCCACCCGCGACAGCACGAACTTCTCACCGAACGTTTTGCTGCGCAGTGTGCGATGCCCGAGAAGCCAGGTCAGCACTCGAAAATTGAACGAAGCGCTCGAATGTTCCTGCATGAGTCGTCAGTGCTGATGCCGGCCTTGATTGTGGGGTCGCTGGTGGCCGGCGCTATTCAAATCCTCGTGTCGCGAGACACCCTGGTCGCTCTGGGAAGCGACCCACTGATTTCAGTGCTCGCCATGATGTTGCTGGCGTTCGTGATTTCCATCTGCGCCAACGTGGATTCGTTTTTCATTCTGCCCTTTGCCGACACCTTCCTCCCGGGCTCTCTCGTGGCTTTCCTTCTCCTGGGTCCCATCATTGACATCAAGATGCTGGCGCTGCTGCGCACGACCTACCGCCCACGCACTCTCGTGCGGTTGTCACTACTGGTTGTCGTGTTGACGGCGGCGGTCGGAACGGGGGTCAACCTTGTGGCATAGCGTTCACACCTGGCGAGGACCGCTGCTCATTGCCGGCGTCGCGGCCGTCGTGTTGTGGCTGTATTTCTCCGGCAACCTCTCCCTCTATATCCACCCCCGCTATCACCTGTTCACCGCAGTGATGTCGGTAATTGCCGTATGTGCCGTGGTGTTGGGGTCTGGCTACCTTGCGAGAGAATCCGATGAACACGACGACCACGAATCGGGTTCCAAGGTGGCTACCGGGGCATCCACGCTGCTCTCAGTAGGGACTTTGCTTGCGCTGGTTCTTATTCCCCCCGCCACCTTGGGGACGACGACCGTAGATAATCGCGCGATTAACCAGACCGGCCTGGGTGACACCGCCGCTCTTCTGGATTCTGCGCAACTTAGTGATGCCACAGTGTTCTCGTCGTTTACCGTGCGGGAGTGGGCGGGCATCCTGCGCCAAACCCAGGACCCAGCGTTCTTCCGGGGAAAGCCCGTGGATGCCGTCGGCTTCATCGCGGCGGACCCTGAAAACGAAGGTGTCTTTTACCTGACTCGTTTTGTCGTGAGTTGTTGCTCCGTCGACGCCCAGCCAGTGGGAGTTCCGGTGTCGCTGGCGGGTTGGGAAAGCCAGTTCGAGGAAGAAACATGGGTTCGAGTCACCGGTGAATTCACCGCGAACGCCAATACCCAGCAAACCCACCCCCTTGTCGTGACACCTGCCTCGATTGAACCGGCAGAGCAGCCTAATGAGCCCTACCTCTTCTAGGCGCGAGGGCCACCAAGAGGCTCGGTTTCACCGGGCCTTCCGTGGGTTGGCGCTCATTGCACTGCTGGCAACGGTGACGGCTCTTGCGGTCTATGCCCTGCAGGGACCGCGGTTGCGCCAGGCGGCAATTGATGTGGTCCGGGCTATCGATGCCCCAGCGGTGAGCCTGCGGTTGGAATCTGACCGCCCTGTTGCTCCCTTAACGCCAGAGCAGATTCAGGTGATTCCAGAAACGCCCGTCTCGGTGTCCGTGTCGGACGCGCTGGTCACCGTTGTCTTCGAGACCGCCCTTCGCTACGACACCGACTACGAGGTCATCATTTCCGATGTGGAGGGGGCAACCAGGCCCTCACGCTCGACCTGGCGACACACTTTCACTACCCCCGCTGGCTCCGTCACCTACCTCGACCGGGGGAGTAGCGGGCAAGCCGACCGGATTCTCGAGGTGGGTGTTGCGGGGGAACCACCGAGAGAGCTCTACCAGGCCACAGGCATTGATCTCTTTGTTCCGATTGGTTCCACATTTGTGACGGTGGGGCCTGGGCCATTTGGCGGCAGTCAGATGAACCTGGTGCAGCCTGTCACTGACGATGTTCAGAGGCTTGTGACCCCGGAAGAGACTCGTATCGACACGGTCTTCACTCCCGCGGTGGGGACGACTGTCTTGTTCACTGCTACTTCTCTCAGCGACGACGGCCCATTTGATCGAACACTGTTTCGTGTCGACACCGCGGGAGCACCCCGTGCCGAGCCGGTACGGGGTCTCGATGGCGAGCCGTTGCGCGTCACGAAAGCGTTTGCTGTTCCCGGCAGCGACTCGGTGGTCGCGTGGGTCGACGATATTCGTGTCGTGCAGATTGATCTGCGCTCAGGTCTCGTGCTTCCGCTGGCCGAGGAAGCCCAGGAACTCTGGGGAGTCTCCGGGGGCGGTGGCCAGGTAGTCCTTGTCGATATCGGAGGAAGTGTCGCCATCGATATTGAGAATTTGGAAGAGCAGCGGCTGCAGCCCGGAACGTTGGGGACACGGGACGTGTTTGAGGGCCAACTCCACGTACTGGCGGACGGACGACGGGTGCAAACAGTCGTCGTCGGGAACGAGCGGGGGACAGACTTTACGAGCCTGGTGGTGCTGGATGACGGCCAAGGGCGCAGTCAGGCGCTCTATCGAACACCGGGAGATGTCGGAAGTATTGGGCGTTTTGTGGTCTCACCGAACGACCAATACGTCGCCATCGAGACCACCCCGGATCGCTCCACCGTGACAGAGGACGGCCGCGAGGTCGAGCCCAGGCCCCAGTCCGTGACCACCGTGATTATTGATATCGACTCGGGCGAGCTGGTTCGCAGTGTCGAGGGGTTCTGGCCTGTCTGGTAGCTACCTTGCCGATGCCCGTATCGTGGGCTATTCTGTTGTGTTGGCTCTGCAAGACATCTGATTGTTGGCCAGAGTGAATGACTCGAGCAAGGTGGAAAACATGTATGCAGTTGTGCGCGCAGGTGGGCGCCAGGAAAAAGTTGAGGTCGGTTCGGTGATTACCGTCGACCGCATCGCTGGCGACGAGAAAAACTCTGTGGCACTCGAGCCTGTGCTCCTCGTTGACGGCGACAAGGTCACCCACGACCCCAAAGCCCTCGCCAAAGTCACGGTGACCGCCGAGGTGATGAATGACCTTCGCGGACCAAAAATCGTGATTCACAAGTTCAAGAACAAGACCGGTTACCACAAGCGCCAGGGCTTCCGTTCGGAGCTCACCCGCTTGAAGGTCACCGACATTTCAACCAAGTAAGCACCGAGGAGTTAGACAATGGCACACAAGAAGGGCGCGTCGTCCACACGAAATGGACGCGACTCCAACCCTCAGTACCTCGGTGTAAAGCGTTATGGCGGACAGGTGGTGAAAGCCGGTGAGATTATTGTTCGCCAGCGCGGCACCCACTTTCACCCAGGCGCCAATGTGGGCCGTGGAAACGACGACACTCTGTTCGCCTTGGAGGCCGGAACGGTTCAGTTCGGCACCAAGGGCGGTCGCAAAGTCGTCAACATCACCCAGTAGCGCTCGGCACTGGGCCTTCCTCGAGGAAGGCGATACATCGTGGTGAGCGAATTTGTCGACCGTGTTGTCCTTCACCTGCATGCCGGGGACGGTGGACGCGGGTGCGTTTCTGTGCGTCGCGAAAAGTTCAAGCCGCTTGGCGGGCCTGACGGCGGTAATGGAGGAAACGGGGGCCATATTGTCCTCGAAGCCGATCCGACCGTGACCACCCTTCTCGACTATCACCGACGCCCCCACCGCCGAAGTGAGTCGGGAAGTCCTGGCATGGGCGATTCGAGGCACGGAGCATCGGCCGAGAACGTCGTGTTGCCTGTTCCGATTGGCACGGTGGTGAGCAATGCAGACGGTGAGGTACTTGCCGATCTCATGGAACCGGGTGCGTCCGTCATTGCCGCCTCTGGAGGTCGCGGGGGTCTGGGAAACCAGGCGCTTGCCTCCCCGGCCAGAAAGGCACCGGGGTTTGCCCTTCTTGGCACGCCCGGAGCGGAAGTAGATGTGGTCGTCGAGCTGAAGACCCTGGCCGATGTTGCCTTGGTGGGATTCCCCAGTGCCGGCAAGTCGTCGCTGGTGGCAGCGATGTCCGAGGCCAAGCCCAAAATTGCCGACTATCCCTTCACCACACTGCAACCGAACTTAGGTGTCGTGGAATCGGGAGATGTTCGCTACACAATCGCCGATGTGCCAGGACTGATTGAGGGCGCTAGCGAGGGTAAAGGGCTGGGTCTGGAGTTTTTGCGCCACGTCGAGCGCTGTCACGTGCTTGTCCACGTGATCGATGTCGCGACGATGGAGCCGGGGCGTGACCCGGTCAGCGATTACGAGACGATTCTCCATGAGCTCTCCCGCTATGAGCTCCCCGGCGGGGGTGTTCCTCTTCAGGACCGGCCGGCACTCGTGGCATTGAACAAAGTGGATGTGCCGGAAGCGAGGGAGCTTGCCGAAATGGTCACCGAACAGTTTGAACAGCGGGGCCTCCGGGTGTTCCCGGTGAGCGCGGTGAGTCGCGAGGGTCTCCAGGAGTGGGGGTACGCACTCGCACAGATGGTGGCGGAGTCGAGGGCGGCGATTGATGAGGTTCCGGTAGAGGCAGTGCGCGAGGTGCGCAGGCCACGGGCCGTGGATGACGCCGGCTTCCACATCGTGAGAGAAGGACGATCCGACGGTGTGTTGTTCCGCGTCCTCGGCGAGACTCCAGAGAAGTTTGTCGCGCAAACGGATTTCGACAATGACGAGGCCGTGGGGTATCTCTCGGACCGTTTGGATGCGTTGGGCTTAGACGATGCGCTGTATGACGCGGGGGCGACACCGGGCGATTCGGTTGTCATCGGCCCCACCGATCAGCGCATGTTTGATTGGGAGCCCACTATTTCGGCGGCCGGATATGCGGCGAGAGCCCCACGAGGGGCCGACGAGAGGCTGGACGACGACGGCCGAATGACCAGACGTGAGCGTAAAGAGCGCTATCACGAGCGGATGGACAGCAAAGCGGCGGCCCGTGAACAACTGGAAGAGGAACGCCGGGCAGGATTGTGGGCAGATGATTCAGAACAAGACTGACCTTCCCTCCGCCAGCAGGCTGGTGGTCAAAGTGGGCTCCTCGTCGATTACCGGGGAGCGGGCTCACCAACTAGACGGCCTGGTTGACGCACTGTCTGCTGCCCACGCAGCGGGGCAGGAGATTGTGGTGGTCTCGTCAGGTGCCATCGCCACCGGCATGCCACAGCTAGAGCTTGGCGATCGGGCGCTTGACTTAGCCACCCAGCAGGCGGCAGCGGCGGTGGGCCAGAACCTGCTGATGCGCCGCTATCAAGACGTTTTTGATCGACACACCGTGACCGCCGGACAGGTGTTGCTGACAGTGGGGGATGTGGAAAATGAACCCCATCGCTCGAACGCGCAGCGCACCATCGAGCGCCTGCTTGGTTTGAAAGTCGTGCCGATTGTGAACGAAAACGACACCGTGGCGACCCAAGAGATTCGGTTTGGCGACAACGATCGCCTTGCGGCACTCGTGGCGGAGTTGGTGGGTGCGGACGCGCTGATTCTGTTGAGTGACGTTGACGCCATCTACACAGCGCCACCCTCACACGAGGGTGCGACCCCCATCGATGTTGTCGAGCCCGACGACGGGTTGGAATGGGTGACATTGGAGAGTGCGGTGGTCAATACCGTCGGCACCGGGGGAGCCGTCACCAAAGTAAGCGCTGCCAGGCTCGCGACCCAGTCCGGTATTCCCGCGCTGGTGACCGGAACAGAGCACGTCCACCAGGCCCTCTCTGGTCAGGGTCCGGGGACCTGGTTTCGCGCCGTACACTAAAAACTCCGTGAGAGAGAGGGTGACGCGATGACATCCACGCCTGTCGATCCGTCGTTTACGAACCTTCTCGAGAACACGCGTGACGCATCGAGGGTGCTTGGCACCCAATCAACAGACGTGAAAAACCGCGTTCTCTCGGCACTACAGGGTTTTCTGCGGGAGAACACCGACAAAATCGTGGCGGCCAACGCTCTCGATATCGAGGCAGCGCAGGCAGGCGGCGTCGCCGAATCACTGCAGGACAGATTGCGGTTGACGCCGGAGCGTGTGGAGGGGCTTGCCCAGTCGGTGGGCGAGATTATTGGCCTGCCAGACCCCATCGGTGAGGTGGTGAGAGGCTCCACACTTCCAAACGGTCTCGCTATTTCACAGGTCCGAGTCCCCTTTGGGGTCGTCGGCGCAATCTACGAAGCACGGCCCAATGTCACCGTGGATATTGCGGCGCTGTGCATCAAAAGCGGCAATGCGGCGGTGCTCCGCGGAGGCAGCTTGGCGGAGAACTCCAACCAGGCGTTAGTTGGTCTGATCGGGGATGCTCTGGCCACCGAAGGGATTTCCCGAGATGCGGTGGTGACAATTGATCCTTTCGGCCGCGACGGAGCGACGTGGCTGATGCGCTCACGAGGACTTGTGGATGTTCTGATTCCCCGGGGATCTCACAGTCTGATTCAGGCCGTGGTCACGGAGTCACAAGTTCCCGTCATCGAAACGGGTGAAGGCAATGTGCATATTTTCATCGACGACTCTGCTGACCTCGAGCGGGCTGTCGACATTGTCGAGAACGCCAAAGTCCAACGGCCCAGCGTGTGTAACGCGGTGGAAACCGTTCTTGTCAATCAGAGTGTTGCCAAGACCGTTATTCCCCCTCTTGTGGAGCGCTTGAGTGGCCGTGGTGTCACCGTTCACGGTTGCGAGGCCACCGCGGCACTAGCCGACGTGGTGCCTGCCACGGACGACGACTGGGCCACCGAGTATCTGAGCTTGGAGATTGCGATTCGTGTCGTGGCAGATGTCGATGAGGCGATTAGCCACATTCGCACCTACTCCACCGGACACACCGAATCCATCCTGACCGAGAGTGTCGAGAGGTCTGACAAGTTCCTGCGGGAAGTGGACTCTGCGACGGTGATGGTCAACGCCTCGACTCGATTCACGGACGGGGGAGAGTTCGGGTTTGGCGCCGAGGTCGGCATTTCCACCCAGAAACTCCACGCCCGCGGTCCAATGGGGCTTCCGGAGCTCACCAGCACCAAGTGGTTGGTCCGGGGAAGCGGACAGATTCGACACTGAGCCGCCCATCAGCCGAACCCTTCATTCACCGGGTAAGTTAGGGGCGGAAAAGCACGGAAGGACTATTCATGTCGACACTGCCCAGCGTTGTTCTCGCTGAAGTCGTCAACGAACTCCCGGTTCCAGCCCTTGTGTATGGGTTGGGTTTCTTCGCGGGGTTTGTGGTGTTGGCCATGATTACCTACAGCTACCGAAACGTGGCCAATAAGCGCAGGGGACCGCAGGGCGGACACCAGGCAGGCCACTAGATCGCCATGACCACCCCGACCAGCCCCCGCATCGGGATTATGGGTGGCACCTTCGACCCGATTCACCATGGCCACTTAGTGGCAGCCAGTGAAGTGCAGATGCGAATGAACCTCGACGAGGTTCTGTTTGTGCCAACCGGGCAACCTGCCGAAAAACCCGATGTCACCTCCAGCGAGCACCGGTATTTGATGACCGTGATCGCTACAGCGTCTAATCCGCGGTTCCAGGTGAGCAGGGTCGATATTGACCGTCCCGGTCCGACTTTCACCATCGACACCCTGCGGGATATGCGACAGCGGTTTCCAGACGCCGAGCTTTTCTTTATCACTGGTGCTGATGCGATGACGCAGGTCTTGACCTGGAGGGACGCCGAAGAGCTGTGGTCACTGGCCCAGTTTGTGGGGGTCACCAGACCTGGGCACGAACTGAGTTTGGACGGGATTCCAGAGGGGGTCTTTACGGTGGTGGAAGTGCCTGCGCTTGCGATCTCCTCCACCGAATGCCGCCAGCGGGTCCAAGAGGGTAAAGCCCCCTGGTATTTGGTGCCAGACGGTGTCGTGCAATACATCGCAAAACACGAGCTGTATCGGGCAGGGGCATGAGCACCGATTCCCCCTACCCCTCCCGCAGAGCCCTCAGAGAACAGGGGCTCACCGCCGGGTCGATTCAGGCGCTGACAGAGACGGGCTCAATCCCTCCACAGTCAGAGGAGCTGCCGCCCCCTCTTACCAGGCGTGAGCGTCGGGAGCGCGAGCGGCTTGCCGAGACTGGTTCCCTTCCCTTCCCGCTTCCTGTCACCACCCCCGCGGCCCGGCCATCTGTGGACGAAAGCCCCGCCGACACATCCGATCAGCCTCCTGAGCCACCAACAGACGTGCTGGAAAGCGGGCCTTCCGCCGCCACGGTGGCCCCAACCCCTGCTCCTGCCACACGCCCCCTCACAAGGCGAGAGCGCCGAGAGATGGAGCGGCGGGGTGAGCCGGTCCCAGAGACCGGCATGATTCCCGTCGTTGCAGCGGAACCAGCAGTCACCGAAGACGAGGTCGTCCCCGAGGCGCCCGCGCCAGAAGCAGAAGAACCTTCTGAGCAGATCCCAGCGGTTGAGGTCGTGGAGGAGCAAGCCCCGGCAGACCGGGAGCCTCTTTCCCCGGAGGAGGAACTTCCCACGCTCGCCGAGGGCCAGGTGGCGTCGTCGATCGAGGACGAGCCGTCACCTGAGGTGCACGAGCCTGAGCTGGAGGAACCCGAGCCGGAGGAACCTGAGCCGGTGGAACCTGAGCCGGTGGAACCCGCGGCACTCCCTCCCGTGTTTGCTCCAACGCCAAGTGCGGAGGTTCACACTGCGTCGTCGCGGGAAGTCAGTGTTGCCAGTGACCAGACAAACGCGCTCATCCTGCCTGTTGCACCAGCAATGGATCTCACTGGACCGATGGGAGATACCGGAGAGGTACTTGTCACAGGCAATATTCCCCTCCCGAAGCAGGTGTCAGAGCAGGCCATCACCGGGATTGTCGAAGTCGACAGTGATGAGTACGACGTGACAGATACCGGGACTTTTTCGAACCCGATTCGCGCGACCCAAGCCGTCTCGTCTCGATCTATGGAGCTGGCACCACCGATGATTAAAAAACCCCGATGGGGAGCGGCCTCGATTGTGTTGGCCTTTTCCTCAGCGGTTCTGGCTGTGGCGGCAGTGGGTTTGCTCGCGCTGGCCTTGATGACTGACTTGATTGCGCTTCCCTCTCCGTGACAGTTGAGCTAGACACGTCCGTGGTGCAGACCGCGGCGGTCGCGGCGTGGGAAAAAGGAGCACTTAATCCGGTCGCTCTCGATGTGCGGGAGAAACTGGCGCTCACCGACGCCTTCTTGTTGCTGTCGGGACGTAGTGAGCGAAACACCAAAGCCATCGGAGACGGAATAGAGAAAGCGCTTCTCGACGAAGGGGTGAAGTTGCTGCGTCGCGAAGGTAAGTCAGATGGTCGCTGGATTCTGTTGGATTTTGGGTCGCTCATCGTCCACGTCTTCCACGAAGATGAGCGTGAGTTTTACGCGTTGGAGCGATTGTGGAAGGACTGTCCGGTCATTCCCTTGTCGATTCCAGATGGTCCGGCAGAGGGTGACGACTGAATGCGCGCTGGTGGGCCGTGTAGTAATCTTGTGGCTTCTGGGCCTGTGGCGCAGCTGGTAGCGCACCTGCATGGCATGCAGGGGGTCAGGGGTTCGAGTCCCCTCAGGTCCACCACAAACCAAGACCCGAAAGGGTGTGTGGCATGAGTTCAGCAGACGACCCTCTGTCCCGCCACACCGATTACGGGCAAATCCCTCTCGAAGAAGGATCCCTCAGCTCAGACCCCATCGAGCAGTTCAGGGTGTGGTTGGACGAGGCTGACAGCGAGGGAATCTACGAGCCAAACGCGATGGTGATTGCCACGGTGGAGGCGGATCAAACCCCCCGTGTTAGGACGGTTCTCTTGCGTGGAGTAAGCGAGGGAGGGTTTGCGTTTTATACCGATTACACCTCCCAAAAAGGTCGTGCTTTGATCGCGAACCCGGCTGTGGCAGCGGTATTCCCCTGGTACACCCTGCACAGGCAGGTGAAAATCCGCGGCACGGCCCACAAGGTTTCCGAAGCCGAGTCAGACGCATACTTTGGCACCCGCCCTCGCGATTCCAGGCTCAGTGCATGGGCGAGTGATCAGTCCCAGCCGATTGACTCCCGGGCGGGACTTGAGCAGAAGGTGTCCGAGGCCGAAAAACGGTTTGAGGGCGTGGACGACGTGCCGCGACCCGAGCGCTGGGGTGGCTTTGTGATTGTTCCCGATTCCATCGAGTTTTGGGCAGGACGTCGGTCTCGCCTGCATGATCGGATTCGGTTTAATCGCGATGGCGACGGCTGGAGCGTCGAGCGCCTACAGCCCTAAGTCCTGTCAGAGTTTTCACACCTGGGGCGGGAATAGTCCAAGCAGCGGGACGGTTAGGACTGGTACCGCGTGGAAGGAAATCACATGTCTGGTCAGATTGATTTGGGAATCGACACCTTCGGTGATGTCACCCATGAGCCGTCGGGCGAACCAACGCCCTACGCCCAAGTCATTCGAGAGGTCGTCGACCAGGCCGTGCTGGCCGATGAGGTCGGCATTGACGCCATCACCTTGGGAGAACACCACCGCGATGATTTTGCGGTGTCGAGCCCGGAGACGGTGCTGGCAGGAATCGCCACCAAGACTTCTCGCATTCGATTGTCCTCCGGTGTCACAGTCTTGAGCTCAGACGACCCGATTCGGGTGTTCCAGCGCTTTGCGACGGTCGACGCGTTGTCCGAGGGGCGCGCAGAAATCATTGTGGGTCGGGGCTCGTTTACTGAGTCGTTCCCCTTGTTTGGATATCAGCTCCAGGATTACGAGGTGTTGTTTGAGGAGAAGCTCAGCCTGTTGGCGGAGCTCTTGACAGAGAAGCCGGTGACATGGGAGGGGACGACGCGTCCGCCCCTGCAGAACCAAGAGGTCTACCCCAAGTCGCACTCAGGTCGAATCCCCGCGTGGGTGGGAGTCGGGGGAAGCCCTGAGTCGGTCGTGCGCGCAGCGCGCTACGGCTTCCCGCTCATGCTGGCGATTATTGGCGGCCCTCACGAACGTTTCGCCCCCTACGCCGATCTGTATCGTCGCGCTCTTGACCAGTTGGGCACGCCCCAATTACCGATTGGCGTGCACTCTCCTGGGCACATTGCGGATTCTGACGAGCAGGCCATCGAGGAAATGTGGCCACATTACGAGCAGATGTTTGGGCGTATCGGGAGGGAGCGGGGCTGGGCTCCGGTCACCAAGGAGCACTATCTCAACGAAGTGCACCACGGCGCATTGGTCGTCGGCTCTCCCGACACCGTTGCCCGGAAAATTGCAGGCGCGATTACGTCCCTTGGGGTGACTCGCTTCGACTTGAAGTACTCCACAGGCCCGATGCCCCACGCCACGCTGATGCACTCCATCGAGCTCTACGGCACCAAGGTGCTGCCGATGGTGCGCGAAATGGTCGCGGAGGCTGTCCCCGCCTAAGGCTGTTCCTGGGTGTTTGTGTTACGGCGTGACGATGTCGATGCCCGAGCGGTCAGAGGCCTCTTGTACTCCGCCACCGTTTGTCATGTCGGTAAAGCCCATTTTGTCCATCTGGGAGATGGCTTGACCTGAACGGTTCCCGCTCCGGCAGTAGATGAAGTACTCGCCGTCTTTGTCGAGCTCCATCACTTGCGCGGCAAAGTCAGGGGATTGGACGTCGATGTTAACTGCACCTTCCAGGTGCCCGCTCGCAAATTCGCCAGGCGTCCGCACGTCAATAATTACGGTGTCGGCGCTGATATCCACCGGCTCAGTAGTAGCACATCCGGCAAGGCCGAGGCCGGCACCGGCGATAAGGGCAAGAGTGGCGAGAAGTTTTTTCACGGGAAGCCTTTCGTTCAGTCGAGCACACTCTATCAATACCCCAGGGGGTATGTCTAGCGCTCGGGGTCTTGGTTCAGCCGGTTTTTGAGCCCCGACACAATCGAGGTGGCAGCCATTTGGAATGGCCTGACGACGGTCACGCGGTCATACGACTCAAAGGTGGCAGCTGTCTGTCGGTCGAGAGCGGTCAAACAGATATTCCCTTCGTAGCCAAGACGCTGGAGCGATTCCAAGACCACCAGGTTGGTGGACCGATCGGGCGCTGCACACACCACCGTTTTCGTCTCGTGGACAGGCAGCACCTTGATGAAGTCGGGATCCCCAGCGTCTCCATAGAGGGTGTCCACACCGCTTGGCGCCACCGACTTCAGTGCGCGCGGGTCAAGATCCACCACGAGTAGTTCCGCGCCTTCGCCACGCAAGCCCCGAACTATGTCGGAGCCCAATCGACCAGCGCCAATGACAATCGCGTCATAGGGATGCCGCTGGGCGTCCTCTTCGGCTCCCTTTCGAAAGCGCGACTCGAGTGGTGCCACAAGCGGCTGGAGCAGAGCAATCAGTCTGTCTTGGTAGGAGATGAAATACGTGGAAATCGTGATGGTGAAGATTGCCACCAAGGTGATCAAACTCAGGACGTCTTCGTTGACCTGGCCCAGTGAATAGCCAAGCGCAATCAGAATCAGCGAGAACTCGCTGATTTGGGCAAGGGTGAGCCCGGTGCGAAGCGCCACTGTGGCCCGGTATCCCTGCAGTGTCATCACCAGAAGCACAATCGCGGGTTTGCCCACCAGGATGAACAGCGTGACGAGGATGGCGGGGAGCAGCTGGCTCACCGCACCATCGAGGGTCAACGACGAGCCAAGTTCGATGAAGAAAAACAGAATCATGATGTCGCGAAGACTGACCATCCGCGCCCCGAGGCTTTCGCGGTAGGGAGTAGAGGCGAGAGCCACGCCTGCGACAAAAGCCCCAATTTCCATACTGAGTCCCAGCCAGGCGCTAATCGCTGCCAAGGCGACCGCCCAGGAGACCCCAAACACGAGAGTAAGTTCCTGGTTCTTTGCCATCCACTCCAACAGGCGGGGCAAAACGAATCTTGCTAACAGCGCCACAATGCCAAACAACACCACGCCGCCGCCCAGTGTGACCGCAATTTCTGAGGCAAGCGCCTGTTCCCCCGGCTGCCCCACCGTGACGATTGTCAACATGGCCAGCACCACCAGGATGTCTTGGACAATCAACACACCCACCGCGAGGCGACCGTGTAGCTGGTCCAGTTCGCGGCGATCGCCGAGAAGCTTCACGACGATGATGGTGGAAGAGAACGTGAGCGCCACCGCGATGTAAATCGCTGAGGTCAGGTCCCAACCAAGGAGCAGGGCGAGGCCAAAGCCAAGAACTGCGGTGAGAATCACCTGGCCGAGACCGGTGAGAAGCGCGACGGGCCCGATTGCTCGAATGAGGTGGATGTCGAGCTTTAAGCCGACCAAGAACAGCAAAATCGCAATTCCTAGCTTGGCAAGAAGCTTGATTTCATCTTCCTCGGCAGACACAAGGCCAAGCACCGCGGGCCCACCCACGACGCCAACGATGATGTAGCTGACGATGACGGGTTGACGGAGAGCTTTGGCGAGTAGACCCCCAAGGAGCGCAAGGCCCAGGACGGCACCGATCTGGAAAAACGATGCATCCACCATGTAACAACGCTACAGCGAGGCGCCGGGTTCACGAGGACACGCTCGCTACCGTGGAGGGGTGAAAGGCACTGTGAGATCTCGCAACGGGTCTCGTCGTCACCCAGCGATCTTCGTCGCGATGGCTCTCGGCTTAATGTCCTCGGCTTGCGCCGGATCCTTGACCGCCAGTCCCGCATTGCCCGAGTCAGAACCGCAGCGTGCCAGCCAGGAACCCGTTGACGACGCCTTCCAGTTTCCGGATGTCACCGGAACCCCACTAGAACTCACCGAGGTGGACTCGGTATCGCCTGCCGGAGAAATCGTGGAGTCCTGGACTTTGGAGGAGCAGGTCGCCTCACTGTTCATGGTGCACGTGCCAGACGCGACACTTTCCTTTCATTCCGGGGTGTATGCGGACTATCCGGTGGCGGGCTTTTTGCTCTTGGGCGACAACATCACCGGAGACGTGGAGGAATCCAGGGGTTTTGTGAGCTCGCTTCGCACATTGGGCGACCCTGAGCTCTTGATTGCGGTCGACCAAGAGGGCGGCGCAGTGGAGAGATTGTCCCCAGATGAGTTTCCCCCGGCACCAGAGCTCGGCGAAGGGAGCCTCGACGACACGCTCACCGTGGCACAGGAGAGAAACGGTCTTGTCTACGAGGTCGGTGCCAATGTCAATCTTGGAGTGGTGGCCGATGTGAGCCCCGGAGAGGAGGCGTACATCCACAACCGCTCCTACGGAACTGACTCATCGCTCGTGCGGGACCACGTCGAGGCCGCTCTCGCTGGGTCAATTCAAGGCGTTGCGGTAACCGTCAAGCATTTTCCAGGCCACGGCATCACCACCGACGACACCCACGAGACTGTTGCCTCCACCGACATCGCCTTCGACGAGTGGCGAGACGTTCACGGGGCCCCCTTCCGGATCGCGACTGACCAGCAAGTCCCGATGCTGATGTTTGGCCACCTGGTTGTCGAGAGTGTCGACACCGAACCGGCGTCACTCTCCTCCGCCTGGGTCGATCTGGTCCGAGATGAGTGGGGTTATGAAGGGGTGATCGTGACTGATGACCTCTCCATGTTGGAAGACTCCGACGATGACCGCTACGCCGACCACACGGAGAACACGGTTCGGGCACTTCAGGCGGGAGCTGACCTGATTATTGACAGCGGCGGGCTCACCCTCGGCCAGACGGAGGAGAGGCTGGCAGACGCCATTGCCGCCGTGGTCGAGGCGGTGAACGACGGGTCGCTTGCTTCTGAGCGGATTACCGAATCGGCGACCAGATTGGTGGAACTTCGGTTGTCACTCGGGGGAGTGGTTCGGCCACTCGAGGACGCCCAGTCGGGATAGCTCCGCCGCCAGGCCCGCTCCGTTGGATGCGGACACCCACGGCGTGACGTCGGGATTGACAGTCCGGTTACGGTGTGAGCGACCACCGGCGAGGATGGCCTCAGGAGCCAGCAGTTCCCGAATAGCAATGGCCCGCACGTTATCCGGGTGACTCATGGCGAAGTCCGAATACAGGTCCTCATCGTGCTGACCGTCATCGCCAATCATGATCCACTTGATGTCGGGGAAATCTTTGGCCAAACGCTCCAGGCTGTCTTTCTTATGCTGCAGGCCGCTTCGGAAGAAACGGTCAGTCGTGGGCCCCCAGTCGGTCAGCAGGAGTGAACCGAGTGGGAAGAGGTTGCGTTTCATAAACCGGTTCAGTGTGGGCTGAACATTCCAGGCTCCAGTGGACAGGTAAATCACTGGGCACCCCGTGTACTGGCGGACAATTCGTTCGAGGAGGACCGCCATTCCTGGCACTGGGCGTCTCGCGTGTTCGTCTCGCACAAACGAATTCCACGCCGCCAGAAATGGCCGTGGCAGGGCCGTAACCATCACGGTGTCATCTACGTCACAAATCACTCCGATGCGCTGGTCGTCTGCCACCACAAAGACCCGGCCCCTGACAGCGAGGCCGTCACCGACGCGAAACCAGATGTCATGCCAACCCGGCTCGAGTGACACCGACAGTGTGCTGTCGATAACACCGCCGCGGTCCGCTTCGACAGTGAGCGACTGCCCATCGACCTGGATGGTGACATCGGCGAAGGGCACGGGGGGAGAGGTGAAACTTCGCCATCCTCGGATCTTTTTGGGTGTGGGCTCAGATGGGTCGGGTTTTTCAGCCATGACCACACGGGCAAGAACTCGAATCCAGCTGGTCGAGCCGTATCCTCGGAAGGGAATGACTTGGGGGACTCGACCCCGCTTTGCACTGGTCCGCACGCGGCGTGCCTGGAACCAATCTTCAATACGCGCAGCGCGGTGAATGGGTGACGTGTCAGTCGCCTTTGACGAGGGGTCGTCCACGCTCCAAGCCTAATCAGCTGACGCCAAGCCTTCTGGGAGACGGCCTCGGTAGCGTGCGGTCTGAGGGCTCGAAACGGGTCTTCGTGACCGGCAAAAACGGTATCCGTGACAACCCGCCCTTTTCTCGGGAAGTGGAGTACTGTTAAGCGGTTCACAGTGGAACAGAAAGGTTCGATTCAACGACGATGGGTAGACGCGAGGACAAGCTCAATGAGATTTCTGGCTACGGTCCGGTTCGAGTAAGTCCCGTTCAACTCCGCAGCGCCAAGAGGGTGACGGTGATTCTGGACGCTGCCGCCGAGTATGTCCAAAAACACGGTCTTGAGACGCTGACCACCGCTGATATTGCAGAAATAAGCTCCACCTCCATCGGGACCGTCTATCGCTACTTCCCCGACCGATTGACCATGCTGCAGACCTTGGCCGGCCGGAATTTGCAGCGCGCTGTCGAAAAGCTAGAAGACGCCATCAAGAAAGGCGCTCCCAGCACCTTGGAAGAGGGCCTGGACGTTGTCTTCGACTGTTTGGTCGGATTGTTCCGAAACGAGCCGGGCTACCGCTCACTTCGTGCCGGTGACCCCCTCGACATCAGGCCTGTGCAGGAAGCGCGGCTGGGCAATCAACATTTGGCTCAGGTGATGATCGACGAATTCTCCGAGCTTTTGGACACCAAGTTTGACGCCGAGGCCAGGCTCGCCCTGCAGACAGCCTTCGACGCGCTTGATGGCCTTCTCGGCCGAGCTTTCTTGCACACCCAGAAAGGCGACCGGGCCTATTTGACCCAGGCCAGGCGCATCTTCCACATGATTGTGGAGGATGGGCTTAGCTAGCCAACATCACAACTGGCTGAGATTTTCGGGCAACTGAGCGCCGTGGGTGGCGCATTCCTGCCCTGACTGGTTGACTGTGGGGCTCAGACCCCCCTGTGTCGGACTCACCCTGCGGAGACTGTGGCTGATGATTGAGTATCGACGCGTGTCCAAAACCTTTCCGGGTGGGCAGGAGGCGGTCAGGGACTTTTCCCTCACGATCCCATCGGGGTCAATGACGGTTCTAGTGGGCTCCAGTGGATGCGGAAAGACCACTCTGTTGCGGATGGTGAACCGGATGGTCGAGCCCACTTCCGGCTCGGTGGAAATTGACGGTGCAGATGTGCGGGAAAAAGATCCCGTGGAGCTCCGGCGGTCGATTGGCTATGTCATGCAGAGCGGGGGGCTCCTTCCTCACCGCACTGTGCTGGACAACATTCAGACCGTGCCCATGCTCACGGGAATGGATAAAGGTGATTCGAAGGACAGAGCGCTTGAGCTGATGGACCTGGTGGGACTTGATCGCGAGCTCGGCCCGCGCTACCCCCAGCAGCTCTCCGGAGGCCAGCAACAGCGGGTAGGAGTGGCCAGAGCACTGGCGGTCGACCCGAACATCCTGCTCATGGATGAGCCCTTTGGCGCTGTCGACCCGGTCGTCCGCAGAGACCTCCAGAATCAGCTACTCGATATTCAAGCTCGGTTACACAAAACCGTCGTGTTCGTCACCCACGACGTCGATGAGGCGTTTTTGCTCGCTGATCAAATGGTGATTCTGCGCGAGGGTGCCGAAATTGCCCAAGTCGACACCCCGCAAGAAATCATCTCGAGCCCAGCCTGCGATTTCTGCGCCTCGTTTATTGGCTCTGCTCGGGCATCGCGGCCGCTTACTCGCTCGGATGCAGACCCACGCTTAGTCGTCGATGAAGACGGTCGGGTTCAAGGACGGCTCGAGGTCTAGAACTGCCATGCAGTGGGTGGTGAACAATACCGACACGATTTTTCGGTTGACCCTTGAACACATTTGGCTCTCGGCCATTCCTATTGTCCTGGGAGGCCTCCTCGCGGTCCCGATTGGCTGGCTGGCTCATCGTTTCCCACGGGCCAGGGGATCGGTTCTCTCTGCGGTGGGGATTTTGTACACCATCCCGTCTCTTGCACTGTTTGTCTTACTCCCACCGCTACTCGGATTGCCATTTCTTTCGCCAGCAAACGTCATCATCGCTTTAGTGATTTACGCCGTGGCCATCATGGCCAGAAACGTCGCCGACGCCTTCGCGAGTCTTGACCCGGCCACTCTCCGTGCGGCCACCGCCGTGGGGTTTGGTCCGTGGCAACGGTTTTTTCGAGTGGAACTTCCCCTGGCGGGACCGGTTCTTCTCGCAGGCTTACGAGTCGTCGCCGTCAGCACAGTGTCCCTCGTCACCGTTGGGGTCTTGGTGGGCGTGCAGAGCCTCGGCTACTTTTTCACCGACGGGTTCCAGCGTCGAATTGACGAGGAAATTCTCACCGGAATTGTCATGACCGTGGCCGTGGCAGCGCTATTTGATGGGCTACTGGTACTCCTGGGACGCCTCATCATGCCGTGGGCAGCACTCGCGACTGCTCCTGTACGGGAGGAGGCACGCGCATGAATGTCCTTTCAGACGCGCTCGCCTGGCTTATCAACCCAGAAAACTACGTGGGAGATGGAGCTATCCACTGGCGGATTGTTGAACATCTCTGGTTCACCGCCATTGCCGTTGGGATTGCCGCGGTCATCGCGATTCCACTGGGGTATTTCATCGGCCACACCGGAAAAGGACGACTCTGGGTGGTCGGCACCGCTGGCGCGGCCAGAGCCCTCCCGACCTTTGGCTTGCTTCTCTACCTCGTGCTCGTCATGGGGGTCTCCCAGCGGGAGTCAGCCGCCACCCTCGCCCTGGTATTACTCGCTATACCGCCGCTCTTGGCCGGAGCCTATGCGGGAATAGACCAAATTGACCGGGCCACCCTCGACGCCGCCACCGCCCAGGGAATGACCCAGTGGCAACTCCTGCGCCGGGTAGAAATTCCCCTGTCGTTGCCGTTGGTCATTGGCGGTTTGCGTGGCGCGACACTCCAGGTCGTCGCCACCGTCACGCTGGTGGCCTATGTCGGACTCGGTGGCCTTGGCTTCGACATCATCCAGGGCATACCCCTCCGCCGCTTCGATCAAATGGTCGGCTCGGCGCTCCTCATCGTCGTCCTTGCCTTGGCACTGGACGCCGCTCTTGCTTTCCTGGCCCGGATTGCCACCCCTGAAGGGGTTCGTTCTGGGCGAGGCACAGATGTCCGGGCACGCCAGGGTGCGTGACCGGATCGGCAGGATCGTCTGTCACCCTTGTACGACACAACAGAGAAGGTATACAGCACTATGAGAATGATGGAAATACCGAAAACACTGCTGACAGTCGGGGCGGCTGTCAGCTTTTCCTTGCTTGCGGCTTGCCAGCCGGTGGCTTCAACGGAGCAAGAGGAAGAGTCAGTTGCTCCACAATCCTCCGACGAGATGGAGGACAACGCAGATGAGCTGCCACTGTGCACAAGCGAAAAAGACACCGTTACAGTCGGATCCCAGGCCTACTACTCCAACACGATTGTGGCCGAGATTTACTCTCAAGCCCTGGAGGCAAAAGGTTTCGTGGTCGACCGGAAGACGGGAATCGGTCAGAGAGACGCCTATCTGCCAGCGCTTGAAAACTGCGAGCTTGACTTGTTCCCCGAATACACAGGAAACCTGCTCCAGTTCTACAGCCCCAACACCATGGCTACTCAAACCGATGAGGTCTACAGCGAGCTGCAGTCTGCGCTACCCGAACAGTTGACTGCTCTGGCGATGTCCCCGGCGACTGATCAGGATTCCTACAACGTGACTGCTGAATTCGCTGAGGCTAATGGTCTCGTCGAAATCGGGGATCTCGCAGGAATTAGTCCTTTAGTGCTGGGTGGGGCGCCGGAGCTTGAAGAGCGCCCCTACGGCCCCCAGGGTCTTCTCGACACCTACGGCGTCGAGGTCGAGTTCGACGCCACTGGTGAGGTCACCCTTGATGCCCTTCTCGCTGGAGAGGTCCAGGTGGCCAACATCTACACCGGAAACCCGGCCATCGCCGCCTACGGCTTGGTGACGCTGGAGGACCCAGAGGGTCTCTTCCTCGCCTCCAACCTGGTGCCGATCGTGAACTCGGAGCTCGCCGAAGACATCGGTGCGGTCATCAGCCCCATCAGCGAGGCGATGAGTGCCGACGAACTGGTGGCGATGAACCTCCAGAGCACAGAGGAGCAGATGTCCTCAGCCGATATTGCGGCCGAGTGGCTCGAGGCAAACGGGTTCTAACCCGCTGATGGCGTGTGGGGTCCAGGTGGCCCCACACGCTATTCCTTTTCTGCCTCGTGCTCGGCAAAACGGGTGAGAAGGCGCTTAGAAATCTGCACGAGCACCACAAAGCCGGCGATGATGCCAAGGAACAGCCAACTCGCCCACTCAAATTGCTCTTTCAGCTGGTCATATGACCCGGCTGCGGCGGAGCCGACGCTGACATAAATAAAGGCCCACAGCGTGCAGGCAGGCGCCGTCCACGCCATGAAGCGCCGATAGGGCATCCTCGACAGCCCCGCCACCATCGGCACTAGGGAGTGGAAGATGGGCAGGAAGCGGGAGACAAACACCGCGACCCCACCACGCTTATCGACAAAACGGTCAGCCACCTCGAAGCGGTGTGAGCCGATGCGCTCACCCAGCCGACTGACGCGCAGTCGCGGTCCAAAGAACCGCCCGATCCCAAATCCGATTGACTCTCCCACCAGTGCGCCCGCAATCACGGTGAACGCCAGTGCGAAGTACTCGACGGTGCCTTGGACACCCAGTGCAGAGACAATGACAACCGTGTCACCCGGCACCACGAGGCCGATTAACACGCTGGTTTCCAGCATGATGGCGAGCCCGGCCAGTGCGGTGCGCACCACCGGGTTCATGTCCTGCAAAAACGCCAGGATGGTGTCGAGCACCTCATTCATCGTGTGACGAGTCTAGGGAGGGCCTTACCCGGAAAAGCCTGTATCCCTAGGCGGCTAGGTGCTGTGCCGTTCCCCACCAGGCCTCCTGCAAGCCCGCGTGCAGCGAGCTTGCTGGGGCAAGAGCGGGCCCATCAATCCACCTGCTCACGTGCCGCAGGCCGTGGAGTGCAGATACCACCCACACTTCCGCCCCTTCCAAGTCCTCTGGAGCTACCGCGATCCGTCGAACCTCCAGGCCTTTTTCTCTGCAGATATCCAGCACCACCTCCTCGGTGATGCTGGGAATACGGGGAGCATCCATCGTCCACACCTGGCCCAGGTCTTCCCTCCACGCGAGCACTGTGCTGTAGGCACCCTCGGCGACGACTCCGTCGGACAGCACGACAGCCTCGTCCGCGCCCAGTTTCTGGGCGTGCTCCCGCAGTTCTCCTAATCTCACAAGATCAGGCCCCTTCACTCGCGGAGTCGTCCGCGGGTCATCGGGGCTAGCCCAGACCACTGCTGTCAGGGTCCTGGGTGGTGAGGGACGGAGAGTAAAGAAAAACTCTCTGCCAGATTCGGTCTCCACGCACTCCACACGAGGGAACCACTCCCCGGAAGGGGGAGTGGCCCGGGTGAGGGCGGGCCATAGTCCCTCTGGCAGGCCTCCCACGGCGCCGGAAAACCGACTGAAGTGCTTCTCGTTCGCGACAGAAAGCCCTCCTGACACGAACCATGAATCAGCCGCGACCACCTCACCAGGCGGCAGCGATTCGACTTCCAGGAGTGAGCCTTCTGCCCATCCGAACCTGGTGTCCATCGCCCTAGGCTAAAGGCTATGGCGAGCCAGGTGGTGTCCCGGACCCTGGCAGTGACTGCCACACCCGAAGAGGTTTTCCACGGTCTCTATGCCGCTGAATCGGTTGTTGTGTGGACCGATAGTCGGGGCGATTTGGGTTCCGGACGAAGCGTCATTGCCACGGGGGTGCTCCGAGAAATTGACGGCAACCCTTGGGAGCAGTTGCGGGAGCAATGGGCGGGAGCGCAGCTTTCAGACTCTGTGGGGTCTCCGCTCGGTGTCATGGTGGTCCTTCCCTATGACACGCTCCAGTATTCGATGGGAGTGGACCTCACTTCTCTGGGCTACCCGCTGGAGCCTGTTCGGACGATCGAGATCACCCGGGCGCTCGAAATAGACGAGTCCTCCGGGACGGTCACCGCATGGGCAGTGGATGGCCCGGGAGTCACCGAGTGGTGGGAGTCGGTCGAGCAAGTCTTGGGGACACCCGTTCACGTGCCGGAGGTGGGTGGGGCCTCAACGGTCGAGGCCGTGTGGAAAGACAGCACTGAGGAGTATCACGGGTTGATTGCCCAGGCCCGAGAGGCCATCCGACAGGGCGAGGTCTACCAGCTCTGTCTCACCACCGCCGCGTCTTTGCAATCCTCCCTCTCAGATTGGGAACTCCACCGCAGTCTCCGGGGAGATAATCCCACTCATCACCAGGCGCTTATTCGCCTGGGTGACGTGTCGCTGGTGTCGGCAAGTCCCGAAACCTTCCTCACTCTCGATGGGCAGCGTCGGGCGGTGACCCGCCCGATTAAAGGCACTCGTCCTCGCGGTGCGACAGAGCGCGAAGACCTGGCCCTGGTTGATCAGCTCGTGCAGAGCGATAAGGAACGGGCCGAGAACCTGATGATCGTCGATTTGATGAGAAACGACTTCCTCCGGGTGTGCGACACCGGTTCTGTGAGTGTGGAAGGACTGTTTGAGGTGGAGACCTACCGGAGTGTCCACCAGCTGGTCTCCACAGTGTCAGGTCAGCTCCGCGAGGACTGCGACGGGGTGGACTTAATCGAGGCGTGTTTTCCCGCCGGCTCGATGACGGGAGCTCCCAAACACCGGGCGGTGACGCTCCTTGCCGACATGGAGCAATCCACGAGAGGGGTGTATTCGGGGGCGTGGGGCTGGCTTCTCGCAGACGGCACGATGGAGTTGGCGATGACCATTAGGACGGCGGTGTTTCGTGGCAACACCGTCTCGCTCGGTGTAGGAGGCGGCATCACCTGGTCGTCTGAGCCTGCGGAGGAGATTGCCGAAGTGGGGCATAAAGCCGCAAAGCTCCTCGGAGTCCTTGGCGTGTCGACCATTCAGTATTCTTGAGCGGATGAGCCAGCCCGAGGACGACACCGGTCAGTCGTATGACTTTCGCGAGTTAGAAGCCAAATGGCAGGCCATCTGGGAAGACAGCGAGCCTTTCACCGTCGATGATCCAAATGACACGAGGCCGCGCAAATACATTCTCGATATGTTCCCCTACCCGTCGGGGGACCTCCACATGGGCCATGCCGAGGTCTATGCCTTAGGCGACATTGTCGCCCGGTACTGGCGACTACGGGGTTTTCAGGTTCTCCACCCCATCGGCTGGGATTCGTTTGGACTCCCGGCAGAAAACGCGGCTATTCAGCGCGGAGTAGACCCCCGCGAATGGACCTATAACAACATTGCCCAGCAGCGCGCGTCGATGAAACGCTACGCCGCATCCTTTGACTGGTCCCGGGTGCTGCACACCTCTGATCCGGAGTATTACCGCTGGAACCAGTGGTTGTTTCTGCAGATGTATGAGCGGGGTCTTGCCTACCGAAAAGACTCTTGGGTGAACTGGGATCCGGTCGATCAGACCGTGTTGGCAAACGAGCAAGTGCTGCCCGACGGCACCTCTGACCGCAGTGGTGCGGTGGTGGTGAAAAAGAAGCTCACCCAGTGGTATTTCAAGATCACCGACTATGCCGATCGACTGCTGGATGACTTGAACCAGCTTGAGGGTCGTTGGCCCCAAAAAGTCCTCACCATGCAGCGCAATTGGATTGGCAGAAGCTTCGGCGCCGAAGTGGACTTTGTCATTGAAGGCCACCCCGAGACCATCACGGTGTTCACCACCAGGCCGGACACACTGTTTGGCGCCACGTTCATGGTGGTGGCTCCCGAATCTGAACTCGCTCAGCAGCTGGTGGAGGGGGCGTCAGACGAGGTCAAGAAGCAGTTTGCTGAGTATCTCGAGCAGGTGCAGAAGGCCACCGAAATTGAACGCCAGGACGCCACCCGGGAAAAAACGGGCATGTTCCTCGGGCGCTACGCGATCAACCCGGTTAACGGCGAGAAGATCCCGGTCTGGACCGGTGATTACGTCCTCGCCGACTATGGAACCGGGATCATCATGGCCGTTCCGGCTCACGACCAGCGAGACCTCGATTTTGCCCGCGCCCACGACCTTCCAGTCCGCGTAGTGGTGGATGTGACCGCTCCGATTACCGGAGCCATTCCCGTGGTGACCGAGGAGATGCTGGAGCAAGACGCGTCCATTACTGATCCGGTGGCCACAGGAGAAGCCCTTCCCGGGGCAGGCCGCATGATTAACTCCGGCCCGCTCAATGGGCTCAGCAAAGACAACGCGATTACCCGGATGATCGAGCTTCTGGAGGAGGCCGGCACCGGACGGGCCACCAAGACCTACCGTCTTCGCGACTGGTTGATTTCCCGCCAGCGCTACTGGGGAACACCCATCCCGATTGTCTACGACGAGGACGGCAATGAAATTCCGGTTCCCGAGGACCAGTTGCCGGTCACGCTGCCGCCCAGTGAGGGACTGGATCTGCGACCAAAAGGCTCCAGCCCTCTAGGAGCTATTGACTCGTGGGTGAACACCGAAGTTGGTGGCAAAGCAGTGCGCCGTGATGCCGACACGATGGACACATTCGTCGACTCGTCCTGGTACTTCCTGCGTTTTTTAAGCCCACACGACGACTCCCAAGCCTTTGACGTAAAGGAAGCCGAGAAGTGGGCACCGGTTGACCAATACGTGGGCGGTGTGGAGCACGCCATTTTGCACCTGCTCTATGCGCGCTTCATCACGAAGGTGTTGTTCGATTTGGGCTACGTCTCGTTTACGGAGCCCTTTACGTCGCTTCTCAATCAGGGAATGGTGATTCTCGACGGCGCCAAAATGAGTAAGTCCAAGGGCAACCTGGTCTATTTCTCCGAAGAACTTGATTCGTATGGTGTTGACGCCGTGAGGTTGTCGATGGCTTTTGCGGGTCCACCTGAGGATGACGTTGACTGGCGCGATGTCTCCCCGGTGGGATCACAGAAGTTCCTCCAGCGAGCGTGGCGTCTTGCCCGGGATGTGTCGTCCAAACCCGGTATTGCCTTTGGCAATGGTGACCCGGTGCTACGCCGTCAGACCCATCAGCTACTCAATGACCTTCCTGGGCTCATCGAGTCGTTCAAGTTCAATGTCGCCGTCGCGAGGCTGATGGAGCTTGTGAATGTAGCGAGGAAGACCGTCGACCAGGGTCCAGGGGGTGCGGACCCGGCTGTTCGGGAAGCCGCCGAGACGGTGGCGATGGCTCTATCTCTCTTCGCCCCGTATACCGCAGAGGAAATATGGGAAATCCTTGGCCACGAGCCGAGTGTGGCCCACGCACTATGGCCGGAGGCTGACCAGACACTGCTGGTCGAAGAGTCGGTGGTGGCCATTGTGCAGGT
>CAJXYC010000007.1 GCA_913063365.1 uncultured Cellulomonadaceae bacterium | reverse complement strand
GGGTTGGGCTGTTCGCCCATTAAAGCGGCACGCGAGCTGGGTTTAGAACGTCGTGAGACAGTTCGGTCCCTATCCGCTGCGCGCGTAGGAAGTTTGAGAGGATCTGACCCTAGTACGAGAGGACCGGGTTGGACGAACCTCTGGTGTGTCAGTTGTCCTGCCAAGGGCACCGCTGATTAGCTACGTTCGGGATGGATAACCGCTGAAAGCATCTAAGCGGGAAGCCGGCCTCGAGATGAGACTTCCATACCTTTTAGGTGAGAGGCTCCCAGTAGACGACTGGGTTGATAGGCCGGATGTGGAAGCGAGGACTAACGACTCGTGAAGCTGACCGGTACTAATAAGCCGAAAACTTGACACATACATGAATTCCATGATGTTCGCGTCCACTATGTGGTTCCCGATTTACGGCTGGGAACCGACGGCACACCCTCGGGGTGTGCCCTCAGGCTGATAAATCCATAGAGTTTCGGCGGCCATAGCGAAGGGGAAACGCCCGGTTACATTCCGAACCCGGAAGCTAAGACCTTCAGCGCCGATGGTACTGCAGGGGGGACCCTGTGGGAGAGTAGGTCACCGCCGGACAACTATTGTGAAGAGGCCACCCGAGAGGGTGGCCTCTTTGCGTTACACAACATTTTTTTGGGGGCCAGATGGCTGAGGATGACCGGCCGCGCCGGCCTCAAAGGGACGATTCCAGGCGGGGCGATCGACACCGCCCAGACCGTGGTGGGAAACCGGAACGCACCGGCCGCCCCGAGAAACGAGGCGAGAGGCCGTCTCGGCCCCGTCGATCGGACGATTCCGGTCGTCCTGCGAGAGACGGTGATCGCCCCCGGCGCTCTCCGGAGCGTCGTCCGCGCCCCGACGGGCCGCGCTTTGAGCGTCGAGAAAGACCCGCACCGGAGCCGGAACCTGTTTTTCCAGACGTTGATGCGGATATTGAGCCAAAGATGCTAGACCGGGTGGCCAGGCGAGAGCTGACCGCCCTGGACAAAGAAGAGGCGGAATTTGTCGCCTCCCACTTGGTGATGGCAGCCCGCGTCATCGACGACGACCCCGCCCGCGCACTCGAACACGCGCAGGCGGCAGGACATAAAGGCTCCAGAATTCCGGTGGTGCGAGAAACCGTGGGGATTGCTGCCTACCAAACCGGTGATTTTGCCCTGGCCCTGCGAGAGCTCCGCACCCACCGCCGGTTATCTGGCTCGAATGCGAACCTGCCGATGATGGTCGATTGCGAGCGTGGTCTTGGCCGCCCAGATAAAGCCATCGAGCTTGCTCACAGCGTGGACCCTGCCACCCTCGACACGGCGGTCCGAGTCGAGCTCGCTATTGCGCTATCTGGCGCCAGGCTGGATAAAGGACAACCCGATAAGGCTCTTCTGGAGCTGCAAATTCCGGAGCTCAACCCCCAGATGGCCTACCGCTATTCACCGGCCCTGTTTGATGCGTATGCGGTGGTGCTCGACGAGCTCGGGCGGGCCGATGAGGCGGCGACCTGGGGGGAGCGGGCGAATGTCGCAGCGGAGGCACTCGAGCAGGCTTACGCTCCAGACGACGGGGTGGTGGTCGATGACGCCCTGGATCCCACGATCCCAGACGATGAGCCGGCGGGTGAACCGGGGGAGTCGGAGTAGCTCGTGCGCGGGAAGAAAAAGACCCCTCTTGCGGGAATCGATGGGCTGTTTCTGGACCTCGATGGAGTGGTGTATCGGGGCGAGGGAGCAATCGACCACGCCGTCCAGGCGATTACCAAGGCTTCTCTCCCGACTGCGTATCTGACAAATAACGCTTCCCGCACTCCGGAGCAGGTCGCCGGCCAGCTCCAGGGTTACGGGCTCACGGTCGGCGCTGGGGACATTGTCACCTCGCCGCAAGCGGCGATGACGCTTTTGCGAGACGTTGCGCCGGCGGGGAGCGCTGTATTGGTGGTGGGGGGTGAAGGACTCACCCGTGAGGTGGAAAACGCCGGATACGTGGTGACCCGCTCGGCAGAAGACAATCCCGCTGCCGTTGTTCAAGGATTTTCGCCGGATGTGGGGTGGAGCGACCTTGCCGAGGCCTCGTTTGCGCTGCAACGGCGAGATGATCTGCCCTGGATTGCCACCAACACCGACTGGACCATTCCGTTGGCCAGAGGAACAGCTCCAGGAAATGGCTCGCTGGTCAGTGCCGTGCATTTGGCGGTAGGACGGCTTGCGACCTTTGCCGGCAAGCCGGAGCCTGCGATGTTTGAGGTCGCGAAAGACCGACTCGGAGTCACGGCACCGCTCATGATTGGTGACCGCCTCGACACCGATATCGCTGGTGCTAACCGTGCGGGAGTCGCGTCTGCTCTTGTACTGACGGGTATTGACCAGGCCAAACAGGTGATTGCCGCCGCGGACACCGAAAGGCCTGACTTTGTCTTCTCTGACCTCCGTGATCTGCATGCTCCCTATCCCGATGTGGTGCGGAGCGTGGATGCCGATGGTGTCCACACCGTGGAGGTGGGCAAAGCTGTCGTCCGGCGAAAAGAACACGTCATTCGGGTGGCCAGAAAAGGACGGGAGATTGACCTGCTCCGTGCGGGGGCGCACTGTGTCTGGGATTCCGGCCTGAAAGTCTTCGGTCTGGATGTGGATCCAGTTATCTACAACTAGGCACGCCCCGCCACCGACTGGCCCAAGGCTCGTTATCGTTAAGGCATGGCACTTGATGGCTTTTCCTCCGCAACTGACGACGAATTTGCCGAGCAGGTCGAGAAGTTGATGGAGCTTCCTCTCGATGAGCGCTTGAGTGCACTGGCAGATGCCGAGCAGGCTCTTCGTCACCGGCTGGGCTCCAGTACCGAGGATGCCTCCGCCGACACGGTCACATCCGAGGAGTGACCACGGAAAGGCTCGATCAAGCTCTGGTCAGCCGCCAACTGGTGCGATCCAGGACCAAAGCCAAGCGCCTCATTCAGGACAGCGCCGTCGCCGTCGACGGTGTGGTCCAGACCTCACCCGCGCATAGTGTGCAGCCGGAGGCCAGCATCGTGCTTCTCCAGACGGATGATGACGTCGGCCGGGGAGCAGTGAAATTACGCGCCGCCTTCGACACCTGGGATATTCCCGTTTCGGGAATGAATGCCGCTGATCTGGGGGCCTCAACAGGAGGTTTCACCCAAGTTCTTCTCGAGCGCGGTGCGAGCCACGTAGTCGCGCTGGATGTTGGGCACGGACAGCTTGATGCGACGTTGTCATCAGATCCGCGGGTCACAGTCGCTGAGGGAGTTAATGCTGTCGACCTATCTGCCGAATGGTGGGCTGAGCAGGGTTTTCCACCCTGCTCGCTTGTCGTTGCTGACCTCAGCTTTATCTCCCTTACCAAGGTGATCGAGCCTGTCATTCAGACATTTGGTCCGGACGCCCACTACGTGCTCCTCGTCAAGCCCCAATTCGAAGTTGGCCGCTCGGGACTGGACGGCGGAATCGTCAAAGACCCGGCGAGACAGCGCGCCGCCCTCGACACTGTTGTGGCTCACTGTGTGGAAAAGGGCCTGCCGGTGAGGGCTGTTCGGTATTCCCCCGTCACCGGAGAAAAAGGCAATGTGGAGTATCTGGTCTATGCCAGTGCTACTGCCAGCCACCATCCAGCAGAATGGGATGGAACAATCACTGCGGACCCGTCTGAGGGGGTGTGACATGGCCAGAAATATGCTCGTGGTTGCCCATCCGGGGCGAGACGACGCCCTCGAGGCTGCGCACACCGTGATGACCGCTCTGGTAGCGGGTGGCGTGAAGCCAGTGGTGTCCCCTGACCAAGTCGAAGCACTTTCTTCCGGGTCCGACGTCACCCCGGGTGTGCTGGGTGACGATGTGCCACTGGGGGATGTGGAGCTTGGAATTGTCCTGGGTGGAGACGGGACTATCCTGCATGCGGCGGAAATTCTGCGCGGCTCAGGCGCGCCCCTTCTCGGGGTGAACTTGGGCCATGTTGGCTTCCTCGCGGAGAGCGAGAAAGAAGACCTCCAGTTCACGATCGAGCAGGCGCTGTCAAAAAACTACGAAGTGGACCAGCGCCTCGCGCTTGATGTCGTCGTGGAAGTGGGAGGGGAGGAAGTCTTCCGGACCTTCGCACTCAATGAAGCCACCATTGAGAAAGCAAGCCGTGAGCGAATGGTCGAGCTTGTCTTAGAAGTTGACGGCAGACCGGTCTCCAGTTTTGGCTGCGACGGTGTTGTGCTCTCGACACCCACGGGTTCCACCGCCTACTCCTTCTCGGCCGGAGGCCCAGTCGTCTGGCCACAAGTGCAAGCCCTCGTGATGACACCGCTGTCGGCTCATGCCCTGTTTTCGAGGCCGCTTGTGGTCGACCCTGGTTCGACGCTGGCTGTGGAACTCTTAGAGCGCTCACATCACGACGCGGTGCTGTGGTGCGACGGTCGCAGAGGAGTGGACCTCGCTCCGGGGTCTCGAGTGAGTGCCACAATGAGTGATGAGCCGGTCTTGTTGGCCAGGCTCCATCCGGGACCCTTTAGTGACCGTCTGGTTCGGAAGTTCTCGCTGCCGGTGACCGGCTGGAGAGGTCCAGACCGGGACAGCTCGTGATTGAACAGATCGACATCCACGATTTGGGTGTTATTTCCCGGGCGTCCCTCCCCTTGGGTCCTGGGTTTATTGCGTTGACAGGGGAAACGGGCGCCGGAAAAACCATGGTGGTCACGGCGCTTGGACTGCTGTTGGGCCAACGCGCCGACACGGCGCGGGTTCGACAGGGAGCACAAGCCACGTGGGTGGAAGGCCATTTTCGGGTTGATAGAACACCCGATATCGCGCCACGAGTTGACGAGGTCGGCGGTTCCGTCGACGAGGGTGAGCTCGTGCTCGCGCGACAGATCTCTGCCGAAGGTCGCTCGAAGGCAGTGGTCGGCGGGCGTGGGGCGCCTGTCTCGGTGCTGCAAGAGCTGGCCGAGCACCTGGTCGTCGTGCACGGCCAGTCTGACCAAATTCGATTGCGCTCGGAAGCTGCGCAGCGTGATGCCCTCGATCGGTTTGGGGGCGAAGCGCTTGCGGCCGTCCTCTCGCAGTATCGGGAGCTATTTGACGAACACCGTGAGCGGGCGGCCCGACTCCACGAACTAGACGCGAACCGAGAGTCCAACCGTCAGGAAGCAGAAAGGCTCCGCGAGGCGCTTGGCCGAATTGAAGCGGTTCGACCCACTGCGGGCGAGGATGAGACCCTCAAGCAGCAGAGTGCACGCTTGGAGTCCATCGAAGATCTCCGGGCCGCCGCGGCGATGGCCAAGGAAGCGCTCTCTGCTGATCAGTCGGGCGTGGATCAGACCGACGCGAGGGTTCTTGTGGACCAGGCGATTCGAGCGCTCGAGCGGGTCAGCGAGCGGGATGCAGAGTTAGCCCCAGTCCTCTCCTCTCTGCGAGAGGGACTCTTCCAGCTCGACGAGGCCGCGCAGTCGCTGGCGGGCTACCTCACCGGGCTGACAGACGGTGATGGGACCGATCTGGAGTCGGTTATGAGTCGCCGGGCAGAGATTTCTGGTCTCATGAGGGACTACGGTCCGACCCTGGATGATGTGTTGGCCTTCGAGCAGCGCGCGAACGACACGCTCTTGAGCATTGATGTCTCGGGTGATGCCCGCGCCGAGCTCGAGCGTCTCGTGGCAGAGGGAGAGGAGGCGCTGACTGGATTAGCGGCACAGATCACTGGGCTCCGCACTCAGGCGGCCGGAGAGCTCTCCGCTCGAGTCTCCGAAGAGCTTCATGCGCTTGCGATGCCAGATGCCAGGTTTGTCGTCGATGTGCAGGCTCGCGAGGCCACATCGAGTGGCGCGGACCAGGTGCAGTTTTTGCTGGCGCCGCACGCAGGTGCGGAGCCAAGACCGCTGGCGAAGAGCGCCTCGGGAGGTGAGCTCTCGCGGGTGATGCTGGCCTTGGAGGTCGTCATCGCGGAGGCCGATCCGGTGCCGACGTTTATTTTTGACGAGGTGGACTCCGGTGTTGGTGGGGCCACTGCTCTGGAGATTGGAAGGCGTTTGGCGAGGCTTGCCCAGAGCGCACAGGTGATCTGTGTGACACACCTGCCTCAAGTCGCCTCCTGCGCGGATACCCACCTGAGGGTCGTGAAAGACCAGGCGGGCGATGTGACCCAGTCGAGTGTGCAGGTGCTGTCGGGAGACGACAGGCTCCGAGAAATTGCTCGGATGTTGGGTGGCGACGCCGACTCAGCAAGCGCGAGAGAGCACGCACAGGAAATGCTGGAGCGAGAATCGGTGAGTCGTCGCGCCGGATAGTGAAAACCGGTTACATTGGTTCTCCGTGGAGGATGAGGTCCAAGAGGGTCTGATTCCGGTCACGAAACACATTTTCGTCACCGGTGGTGTTGTTTCCTCCCTCGGAAAAGGCCTCACTGCCGCGTCTCTCGGCAACCTTCTCGCCGGTCGCGGACTGCGGGTTGTCATGCAGAAGCTCGATCCGTATTTGAACGTGGATCCTGGAACCATGAACCCGTTCCAACACGGGGAAGTGTTTGTCACCGACGACGGGGCAGAAACAGACCTCGACATTGGCCACTACGAGCGTTTCTTGGATATCAATCTGTCCCAGGCCGCCAATGTCACCACGGGGCAGGTGTATTCAGACGTCATCGCGAGGGAACGTCGCGGGGAATACTTAGGCGACACCGTGCAGGTGATTCCCCACATCACCGATGAGATTAAGCGTCGGATGCGCGAGCAAGCCTCTGCGGAGCCAAGGCCTGATGTGATTATCAGTGAAATCGGTGGAACGGTCGGCGATATCGAAAGCCAGCCCTTTATTGAGGCGGCGAGGCAGATCCGTCACGAGCTTGGTCGGCATAACGTGTTTTTCGTCCACGTCTCGCTGGTGCCGTTTATGGGGGCGTCTGGCGAGCAGAAGACCAAACCGACACAGCACTCGGTGGCGGCGCTTCGCTCGATTGGTATTCAGCCAGATGCGTTGGTGCTTCGCAGCGATCGTCCGGTAGAGGCCGCTAATCGCCGCAAGATTGCCCTGATGTGTGACGTCGATGAGTCGGCGGTGGTGAACGCCCTTGACGTGGCCAGCATTTACGACATTCCCTCGATGCTGCACAGCCAAGACCTCGATGACTACATCGTCGACCACCTGCGTGTGGACGCGGGGGAGATGGTCTGGGACGGCTGGGCAGATCTACTCGATGCCGTGCACAACCCCACTCGTGAAGTGACCATCGGCGTTGTCGGCAAGTACATCGACCTGCCAGACGCCTATCTCTCCGTCGTTGAGGCCATTCGTGCAGGTGGTTTTGCGCATAAGACCAAGGTCTCGATTCGATGGATCGCAAGCGATGACTGTGCGGATGAAGACGGCGCACATAAGCAGCTGTCAGATCTCGACGGTGTCTGTGTCCCGGGAGGCTTTGGTATCCGAGGAATCGAAGGCAAAGTCGGAGCCCTTCGGTATGCCCGCGAACACGGCATCCCCACCCTGGGGCTCTGTTTGGGCTTGCAGTGCATGGTGATCGAATATGCCCGCAATGTCGCAGGCCTCGACGGCGCCTCGAGCTCCGAATTCGATCCGGAGTCTCCGCACCCGGTGATTGCCACGATGGCCGAACAGGTCGACATTGTCTCCGGTAACGGTGACCTCGGCGGCACGATGCGCCTGGGGCTGTATGAAGCGTCCTTGCTAAAAGGCAGCGTCGTGCGCGAGTTGTACGGCGAAGATTCCATTCAGGAGCGCCACCGCCACCGCTACGAAGTAAACAACTCCTATCGCGATCCGCTCACCAAGGCAGGACTGGTGATTTCCGGTCAATCTCCAGAAGGCAACCTGGTGGAATTTGTTGAGCTGCCGCGCTCAGTTCACCCGTTCTACGTCTCGACCCAGGCGCATCCAGAGCTTCGCAGCCGGCCCAACCGGGCGCACCCGTTGTTTGCCGGATTAGTCAAAGCTGCTATTGAGCGCCACGAAGCCTCTGCTCTGTTCCCCGTGGGAGCTAATCAGGACGCAGCGTGAGCGGTCTCGGCGACGCCGACGAAGTTCCAGAGGTACACAGTCGGGACACCGTCTATGACGGTGCGATCTGGAACGTCGTGCGCGAACGGTTCGACTACGGCGACACCGAGTTAATTCGTGACTTTGTGGACCACCCGGGGGCAAGCGCGATTGTCGCTCTGGATGACGACGAGAACGTCGTATTGCTCCGTCAATATCGTCATCCGGTTCGCTCCAGAAACTGGGAGCTTCCGGCCGGTCTTCTGGATATGCCGGGAGAGGACCCCGCGGAAGCTGCCCATCGCGAACTGGCCGAAGAGGCCAATATGCGGGCAGACCAGATGGACCACATGGTGACCCTCAACGTCTCGCCGGGTGGGAGTAATGAGGTCATTCACTTGTTTCTCGCGAGAGGCCTCCACGCCGTGGAAAGCGACTTCGTGCGCACCGGGGAAGAGGCAGATATGGAAGTCCACTGGGTCCCCTTGAAAGACGCGGTCAGTGCCTGTCTTGAGGGAAAAATTGCCAACCAAATTGCCGTGACCGGCCTCTTGATTGCCGATGCCTGGCCCGGACGATAAACAGGGCCCACTCGGTCCCGATATTGACCGCTTTATGCGGTTCCTCACACTGGAGCGCGGGCGTTCTGCCAATACGGTGGCCGCGTACCGGGCAGATCTCGCCCAGTACGAGAAGTGGCTCGAGGATGCGGGTGTTGCTGACCTGCAGGCAATTACCGGTGCTCACGTGGAGGGCTTTGCCCAATCGTTGACGGGTTCGGCAAGGACCGTTCAGCGTCGCCTTTCTGCTGTCCGCTCATTCCATGCGTTTCTTGTCGACGATGACCGCCTTCCGGCAAACCCCTCTCTGGGCATTGCGGGACCATCGAGCCCAGGCCGCCTGCCAAAAGCTTTGGGGGTTGCTGTCGTTCAGAGCCTTCTGGACTCAGTGAGCGCTGACGAGCCAATTGCGCTTCGCGACCGGGCACTGCTCGAAGTTCTCTACGGGACTGGTGCCCGAGTGAGCGAGGTCGTCGGTCTCGCGGTTGACGATGTGTATACCGGTGAGGGCGCCACGAGTGATCTTCTGCGTGTCGTGGGAAAAGGCAATAAGGAACGGATTGTTCCGCTTGGCTCGCACGCCAGGCAAGCGTTGGAGGCCTATCTCACTCGGTCCAGGCCGATATTGGCCAAGAAAAGCCCGCGTGGCACACCGGCACTGTTTTTGGGCTCGCGGGGGAGTGCGCTCAGCCGACAGAGTGTCTGGAATGTGCTGAAAAAAAGGGCGAAGGACGCTGGGATTAGTGAGCCCCTATCCCCCCACACTCTGCGTCATTCCTGCGCGACACATCTAGTGGCAGGGGGTGCCGATATTCGCGTGGTGCAGGAACTATTGGGACACCAATCTGTGCAGACCACACAGATCTACACGAAAGTCACCATCGACTCGCTTCGTGACGTGTTCTATACCGCGCATCCCCGGGCGAGGTCATAGGCCAGGGATAGACTGAGACCGTGGCGAAAAACAGTGCGAAGGTAGGCCCAACGGGCAGGCCGACGCGCGATTTTCCAGCCCCACCACCCCTCGCGTCGCATGGACCGGCCCGGGTCATTGCCCTGTGTAATCAAAAGGGTGGGGTGGGGAAAACCACCACCACCATTTCGCTCGCCGGGGCACTCGCGGAGTACGGCAGAAACGTCTTGCTCGTCGACTTTGATCCGCAGGGCGCTCTGTCATCGGGGATGGGCGTCAGCACCCACGACGCTCCGACAATTTATGACGGCTTGATCGGCAAAGAATCCGATGTGCGCACACTGATTCAGCCGACCAAAATCGACGGCATCCACGTGATTCCCGCCAATATCGACCTGTCGGCGGCAGAAGTCCACCTGGTCAGTGAGGTCGCCAGGGAACACATCCTTGCCAATCTGCTGAAGCCGGTCCTCGCCGACTACGACGTGGTCCTGATTGACTGTCAGCCGTCGCTGGGGCTTCTCACCGTGAACGCTTTGACCGCGGCACACGGAGTCTTGATTCCCCTCGAGGCCGAGTACTTTGCGCTCCGAGGGGTTGCTCTGTTGATTGACACCATCGAGAAGGTTCAGCAGCGCCTCAATCCCTCTCTTCAGCTAGACGGCATTGTCGCCACGATGTACGACGCCAGGACGCTACACGCGAAAGAGGTGCTGGAGCGGGTGGTCGAAGGTTTCGGCGACAAGGTGTTGGACACGGTGATTGGCCGCACGGTGAAATTCCCCGACGCCTCGGTGGCGGCGATGCCGATTACTGAGTTTGCGCCCAAGCACGCGAGTGCCGAGACCTATCGTCAGCTGGCCAGGGAACTGGTAGCGAGGGGCGCGATTGCCTAGTCAGATCCCGGTGACAGAGCCCGACGAGGCGGTCGCCGACCACGATTTTCGCGTGTCTCTCGATAACTTCGACGGCCCGTTTGATTTGCTTTTGCGCCTGATTTCCAAGCGGGAAATGGACATCACAGAAGTCGCGCTTTCCGCCGTCACCAGCGAATTCATCTCTTATGTGGGTGATATCGACTCGGAAGAGGGCCTCGATCGCGCGAGCCAGTTCCTCGTCGTGGCCGCCACCCTTCTGGATATGAAAGTGGTCGGTTTACTGCCGCAAGGCGAGTATGTCGATGCGGAGGACGTGAAGGTTCTCGAGGCGAGAGATCTGTTATTTGCGAGGCTCTTGGAGTATCGGGCCTTCAAAGATGTCTCGGCCTGGTTTAGCGAGAGGCTTGACGAGGAGGCCAGGCGCCATCCCCGAGCGGTAGCGCTCGATGAGCACTACCGAGACCACACGCCTGCGATGCAGTGGTCTACGAGCCTGCAGGATTTCCACGCGCTGGCGGTGCTTGCTTTCACGCCGAAGGCCTTGCCGATGGTTGCCACCGAGCACCTTCACGCGCCGTTAGTGAGTGTGCGGGAGCAGGCCATCCAGGTGCTGAGCATCCTGCGCGCAGGAGAGACAAGCTTTCGCAGTCTGATTGCCGGTGTTCACGAGCGGGGAGTTGTCGTCGCGCGGTTCCTTGCTGTACTGGAGCTCTATCGCCAAGGCGCGGTGTCGTTCCACCAGCTAGAACCCCTGGGTGAGTTGAATATCCATCTGATTGACGATTCATTCACCGACGACCAACTGGCTGCCTTGGGTGGCGAATGGTCACACCCCGATGACGAGCAGGGGGCCGCATGAGCGACGAGCAAGAACGTGTCCCCGCAGACCAGCTCCCCGCGGCCATCGAAGCATTACTCATGGTGGCCGATCAGCCACTGTCAGTCTTGGCCCTCGCCCAAGCCACCGGTGCTCCACGGGCCGAGGTCGCGGAGACCGTGGAGAAGCTTCGCCAGGACTACGACGGGGCAGAGGGGTCTAACCCCCGAGGATTTGAGCTTCGAGAGGTCGGTGGTGGTTGGCGTGTCTACGCAAGACGGGACTTTGATGACATCGTCCGTGGAATGCTGCACGACGATTCGCCGCAGCGGCTTAGCCAACAGGCTCTAGAGACCCTTGCGGTGATTGCCTATAAGCAGCCGGTCAGTCGCGCACAGGTATCAGCGGTGCGGGCAGTGAATGTCGACACCGTGATGCGGACCCTGCTTGCCAGGGGCTTGATCACCGAGCACTCCACTGATTCCGAGACAGGCGCAATCTTCTACGAAACAACTCCGCTCCTGCTGGAATATCTCGGTATCGAATCGGTGGACGAGCTTCCTCCTCTCTCGCCGCTTCTCGACGACGGTCGGGCCGGTTTCGACGATGTCGAGCAGTAACGAGCCGGGCGAGCGTCTCCAAAAAGTTCTCTCGCGTGCGGGTGTGGCCTCGAGGCGCCACGTCGAATCACTGATTGCTGCTGGCCGGATTCGTGTCAATGGCGAGGTGGTGACAGAGCTTGGCACCCGAGTCGATATCTCCTCGGACGTCGTCGAGCTCGATCGAAAAGTCCTGCAGCTTGACGTGGACCGCCGGTATGTCCTGTTTCACAAGCCAACGGGCATTGTGACGTCGCTGTCCGACGACAAAGGTCGCCCCGACCTCACCCAGGTATTGGACGAGATTGGTGAGCGCCTGTTCTCCGTGGGAAGGCTCGATTTTGATAGCTCGGGCCTGCTGATCCTGACCAACGACGGCGAGGCAGCCAATATCCTGGCGCATCCGTCTTTCGGTGTGGAAAAAACCTACCGAGTGAGCGTCCAGGGCGCAGTCTCCAATAAGACCCTCGGCACCCTCACCACTGGGGTGGAGCTGGAAGACGGAGTAATCCACGCCGACGAGGTGAAGCGGCTTGATGACCCGCGGGGTGGGACGACACTTCTGGACATCACTTTGCACTCGGGGAAAAATCGTGTCGTTCGCCGGATGTGTGCGGCGGTGGGACATCCGGTCAACACTCTCCAGCGGCGGCGATTTGGCCCCTTTCATTTAGGCGGGCTCAAACCGGGGCAGTGGCGGGACTTCACTGACCAGGAGCGCCACCAGCTCGCTACGCTGGTGCAATTGGCCACTGAGGCCGCTTCGTCCGGGGAGAACAGATGACAACCGCACCGCACCCGTTTTCGCGTGTGCGCATTATTGGGACTGGACTCTTGGGAACTAGCGTTGCACTAGGCCTTCGCGAGCAGTCTGTCGAGGTTGATCTCGAGGATTCTTCGCCCTCTAGGCTCCGTCTTGCCGAAGACTACGGCGCCGGCAAGAGCGCTGATGCCAGCACTCCCGCCCCCGACCTCGTGGTCGTCGCGACGCCACCCGATGTCACTGCGTCGGTTGTCACTGACGCGCTTTCTCGCTTCCCCGATGCCGTGGTGATTGATGTGGCCAGTGTGAAAAAGAACATTGCCTCAGCAGTGTCTAGCGGCGACGGACGGTTCATTCCCACCCATCCCATGGCGGGCAGGGAGCGCGGAGGCCCCACGGCCGCACGGGTTGACCTGTTCACCGGAAGACCCTGGGTGGTCTGTGCCGATTCTGCTGAGAGCAGGGGAGTTCGGGCACTTGTCGAGTCCCTTGGTGCGGTGGTGGTCCAGATGTCTCCGGAAGAGCACGACCGCGCGGTAGCTCTGCTGTCGCACGCACCGCAAGCGATTAGTTCGGCCGTCGCCGCTGAGCTTGGTGACGCCGAGGCATCCTGGATGAATTTGGCTGGTCAGGGAGTGCGTGATGTGACCCGAATCGCCGGCAGTGATCCTGAGCTGTGGGCGCAGATTTTTGAGGGAAATAGCGACTTCGTGGCCGACCGGATTGAGTCCATCTCGCGCCGCCTAGATGCTCTGTCGGCTGCGCTACGGGATGTCGAAAATCCAGGCGCGCGAACAGCCGTTCATGAAGCCTTGCAGGCAGGAAAGGACGGAGTGTCTTCTCTTCCCGGGAAACACGGATCTGCCGAGCGCTACTCCACCCTCATTGTGGTCATCGATGACCGCCCTGGCCAGCTTGCCGCACTGCTCACCGCTGTGGGGGAGCTCGGTGTGAACCTAGAAGATATGAGCCTCGAACACTCTCCAGGCGCCCCCGTTGGATTTGTCGAGCTGTCGGTCGCTCACGACTCTGCTGATGCGCTCCGAGAAGGGCTGGAAGCACAAGGATGGCGGATTTCTGGTGATAGCGGATGAGCGTGATTATTGCCATCGATGGACCAGCAGGAAGCGGGAAATCCAGTGTCTCGAAGGAAGCAGCCAGACGCCTTGGCTGTGGGTATCTCGACACCGGGGCGGCGTATCGCAGTCTTGCCTGGGATTGCCTCGACCAGGGACTAGATCTCGAGCACGCAGACACCATCACGGCGGTGGCTGAGTCTCACGAACAGCTTCGCCCGCTGAACCCTGACGAACAGCGACACGTGGTTCGGGGTGTGGATGTCACCGACGCTATCCGGGGAGAAGAAGTCTCATCCACAGTCTCCGCAGTGGCCGCGCACCACGACGTCCGAGACACTCTGAACGCTGGATTCCGTCGCTTAGTGGAATCTGCCCCCTACCCAGGAGTCATTGTGGAAGGACGAGACATCACCACTGTGGTGGCTCCAGATTCCCCCGCTCGAATCCTCTTGACCGCTGATGAAGCGGTGCGGATTGCCCGGCGTGAGGCAGAACACACTGGCGTCACCGCCGAGGCGCTCGTGCGCCGGGACGCGGCCGATAGCAAAGTGGTGAACTTTATGACCGCGGCCGATGGGGTCTGGACACTCGACACTACGGAAATGTCTTTTGACGAAGTGGTCGACGCTGTCGTGGATTACATCACCCAGCGAACCGAACTGCAGGTGCTCCGATGAGTGCCGATCAGCCCACGCCAGAAGAGGACACCGCCCACGATGAGCAACGGGCCGAAGCCCTGCGTTCGGGTCTTGATGATTTTGTCCTGGAGCCTGATGACTTAGAAATCCTCGACGGGGATGACGTTGATCTGCCAGACAACACCGTCTGGGGTTTGCCGGTCGTAGCCGTTGTGGGCAGACCCAATGTCGGGAAATCGGCCCTTGTCAACCGGATTCTCGGACGGCGCGAGGCTGTGGTGCAAGACGTTCCTGGTGTCACGAGAGACCGGGTTAGTTATCCGGCCGAGTGGAATGACCGGAAGTTTTCCCTCATGGACACTGGTGGCTGGGAGCCAGATGCCAAAGGCTTAGACCAGTCCGTGGCAGTCCAGGCAGAAATCGCCATCGACACCGCCGATGTGATTTTGTTCGTGGTCGATGCCCGAGTTGGCCCCACCTCGACAGACGAGCGGGTGGTGTCACTACTGCGCAAAGCCGGTGTTCCGGTGATTGTGGTGGCGAATAAAGTCGATGACCAGCGCGGGGAGCCAGAGGCCGCCAGTTTGTGGTCACTCGGACTCGGCCAACCCTGGCCCGTCTCCGCCTTACACGGCAGGGGAGTGGCTGACCTTTTAGACCACGTCCTCAGTCTGCTTCCCGAACACGGACAGTCCAGGGAGGCGCCAGGCGGCCCGAGGCGGGTCGCCCTTCTCGGGAAGCCCAACGTGGGTAAGTCGTCACTTCTCAATAAGGCTGCCCGCGAGGAGCGCGTGGTCGTCGCCGATACCGCGGGAACGACCCGTGATCCTGTCGATGAACTGGTCGAGATTGGCGGGGAGACCTGGCGTTTTGTCGACACCGCCGGCATTCGTCGAAAAGTCCATTTGCAGCAGGGCGCCGACTTCTACGCGAGCCTTCGTACCCAGGCGGCGTTGGAAAAAGCAGAAGTGGCCATTGTGGTGATTGATGTCACGGAGCCGGTGAGTGAACAGGACCTTCGCATTATTGATCTGGTCGTGGAATCGGGGCGTGCTCTGGTGATCGCGTTCAATAAGTGGGACCTTCTCGATGACGAGAGGCGACGCTATCTCGAGCGAGAGATCGAGCAGGACCTTGATCACGTTCACTGGGCTCCGCGCGTCAATATCTCCGCGCTGACCGGCCGGCACCTGGAGAAACTTCCTGCGGCATTGCACGTGGCACTGGATTCATGGGATCAGCGGATCGGGACGGGCGCGCTCAATGCGTTTGTGGGAGAAATCGTTGCTGCTCAACCACACCCGGTTCGAGGCGGAAAACAACCCCGCATTCTCTACGCAACACAGGCATCCACGAGACCCCCGACCTTTGTGCTGTTCACCAGCGGATTCCTCGATCCGCAGTATCGACGCTTTGTCCAGCGTCGTCTGCGAGAGTCATATGGCTTTGAAGGAACACCCATCCGGGTCAATGTTCGCGTTCGAGAGCGACGGAGCGACAGAAAGGGGCGCTAGCGATGCCGAAGCTACCCCCGCCACTTCCTCCAGCACATCTTCGTGACCCAGGCGATTCGTGGGTCGAAGGGCCAGATGGCAGACGTTACTGGGGTCGTTTCGGTGCGGCCGGAGCGCTGGTGTGGCACCCGCCCCAAGGAGTGTTGCTGCAGTTGCGAGCGGAGTGGAGCCACAACGGCGGCACCTGGGGGATACCGGGCGGTGCGCTGAAAGCTGGGGAGAGCGCGCATCACGCTGCCCTGAGGGAATCACGCGAGGAGGCGGGAGTCCCAGCCGAGGGTCTGGAGACTCTTCACACAGAAGTCTTCGACCTTGGTTTTTGGTCCTACACGACCGTGCTGTTTCACGCCCCTGACTACTTCGAACCTGACTCCAGCGATTACGAGAGCGATGATGTCCAGTGGATTCCGATCGACACGGTCTCCAGCTTGGATTTACACCCAGGTTTTGAGAGCTCCTGGCCGGGGCTTCGAGGAATTATCGAAGAGCAGCGACAGAAGCTCGGATAACGGGAGAGTCCGTCCCCCCGTCCTACACTTGGCGTAATGGCCAATCCGCACGATTCTTCTCCGGCGGATTTTGCCGACGAGCCGAGCTTTCCCGTTACCGGCTCGGTTACTCTTCCTGTCGAACCCCAGGAGACACCCCGGAACACAGGTCCCCGGGGTTGGTTGTGGGTCTTTATCGTCGCCGCAGGCGGTATCTTCGGCGCGCTGAGTGCTCCCGGGCAGACAGCCGGACTCTCGCCGTTTACCGACCCATTGATCGAGGCGCTCGGCGTGGGGCGGACCGAGATTTCGTTTAGCTATCTCATTGCCACATTGGCTGGGGGAGCGGCGATGCCGTTCCTAGGCAAGCTATTGGACCGTTTCGGTGCGCGGGTAGCGATTATTTGGATTGGTGTCATCTTTGCCTTGGTGCTGTTGGCCGCGAGCTTTGTCACCGAAATCTTTGGCCTGACAGGAGCGTATGTGGGCCTGCGAATGGCCGGTCAAGGTGCGCTGACACTCGCCTCCACGACACTGGTGGCGAGGCTAGTCACGCACCGGTCAGGGCTGGCTTTGGGCATTACCGGGGCGGTGAGTGTGGCGGGGATTTCTCTCGCTCCCGTCGGTATCGAACGGCTGATTGCCTTTACCGACCTGGCAACCGCGTGGCGTATTGAGGCGGCGATTGTCGCGGCGATTGTGATCCCGTTGGCGCTTCTTGTCCCACGGGACAAACCAGTGACTCACACCGATACGGGGACGCTTATCACCCCGGAAATTGAGGACGGCCACACCGTGAGCCAAGCCCTCCGCACACTGATGTTTTGGGCCTTCACCGGGGCGGGCTTTGCCGTGGGGATGATGAGCACCGGCCTTGCCTTCCACCTGATTTCCATCCTCGGCGACCAGGGCCTCACCAGCTTCGAAGCGGCGAGTAACTTCATCCCCCAAACAATCGCCGGCTTGCTTCTCACTCTGCTTTTCGGGGCCATCGTGGACAGGTCTGACCCGAGGTGGGGAGTAGTGGCCTCGATGGCAGGGATGGGCGGCGCGATGCTGCTGCTCCCGTTCGTCACTCCTGGTCTGGTCGCCTTTGGTTTTGGCATCTTGCTGGGCATTGCGCAGGGGGCTCTGCGGGGTGTCGAAGCCGCTGCCTTCGTCCGCTATTTCGGTCGGGCCCACATTGGTGGAATCCGCGGCGTCTCTACCTCGGTCATGCTGGGCTCCACCGCCCTCGGGCCGCTCTATTTTTCGATTGGGCGCGACTTGACAGGCTCTTATCTGGCTCCAAGTCTGTGGGGTGCGCTGCTCCCGGCCCTCGTGATTGTCGTGGCAGCTCTTGCCCGGACACCGGAGCCTGTTCGTTCTGAGGAAGCGGGCAGGAGCCAGGTAGACTAACCCGCACGGGTTGTGGCGCAGCTTGGTAGCGCACTTGTCTGGGGGACAAGGGGTCGTGGGTTCAAATCCCGCCAACCCGACAACAGACCTTCTTCCTACCAGGGCATGGGAATGTCACGGATTGGCACTGCATCGTCCGGGATGGCGGGAATTGGCGTTTGTCCGGCTCGGATGCAGAGCCATTTCAACCGGGTGGGACTGTCTGGGGTGCACCGCCACGTCCTCATGACACCTGGGCTTACCTGAACCACGCTGCCTGGGCCAACATCGACGACATCGTCGTCTAGGCCCATTTGACCCTCACCCTCGAGAAAGACAAATACTTCTTCCAGGACCGAGTGGCTGTGCCAGTAGCCTGCCTCTTCGCCTGGTTCGTAAGACGTGGCAGACAGGCCGATGACCTGACAGTCCAGCTCATGGTCGACAGGACGACGCCCCTGCCTCGATGTTTCCGGCACAAACCCGCCATAGTGCTCTCGCCATGCGTCGAGGGGCCCGATATTCGTCACGCTGTAGGAACTCATGGTGGAAGGGTAGTGCTCTTGCTGAAAGCTCCGTCAACAACCTGTGTGGATGTTCATCCGCCGGCACTAGATTGGCGGCACCACACGGAGGGAGTGGCAGGTGAGAATCCTCGCGACGGCGTTGCTGGCGGGCCTGCCACTTGTTTCCCTAGCGGGATGCGCCGCGATGCCGGGTGTTCCCACGGCGATCGAGCAGCCAGCCCCGGCACCGGAGCCCGAGCCGGCCGAAGAAGACACCTCCGAGCCCACACCTGACACCGGACTGGTGGCTTGCACCCCCGATCAGCGCAGTGGAATGGAGCGGACTGTTCGGGCGCAGACGGAAGCCTTTTCCGACGGCGATTTCGAAGAGGCATATGCCTATGCCTCGAGTTCGTTTCAAGCGTCTGTGCCGCTAGTGGCTTTCGAGCAGATCATCTTGGGTAGCTACGGACCGCTCGTGATTTCAGCCGATCTCCGATTCGGTGAGTGTCTGGTGGCATCGGAGGGGGCTTCTGGAACTATCGACGCGCGTTTTTCCAATAACGGCACCGATGTGGTGGGGCTTCGATACGTCATGGTGGACGAGACTGCTGGCTGGCGAGTAGATGGCGCGAGTAACCTCACCATCGTTGGGCAGGGGAGTTAACCGCCAGGTACTCTGGTTCGATGGCCACGCTTGCCGATGTTGCGAGGCACGCCCAAGTATCAAAGTCGACTGCTTCTAGGGCGCTGTCGGGTAATGGCGCGGTCTCTGAGGACACGAGAAAACGAGTCACCGATGCGGCGGCCGAACTCGGGTTCGTGGCCTCCAGCGCGGCCGAGCATCTCGCCACCGGGCGTTCGAGAAATATTGCGCTTCTGACTCCTTTTGTGAACAGGTGGTTTTACAGCGAAGTCATCGACGGAGTCGAAGCAGCCCTCATTGGAGCCGGCTATGACTTAACGCTGTATCGGCTCACGAAAGACCCCGACCAGCGCCAGCAGCTTTTTGACTATTTTCTCGTGCGAAAAGGAGTGGATGCGGTCATCGCGTTGACCCTGTTTATTACCGACGACGAGGTGCGGCGTCTTGACGCCCTGGGCAAACCCATTGTCGGAATTGGAGGACGTATCCCTGGCGTCTCCACGTTCCTCATCGACGACCGTGAAGTCGCCAGGAAACAGACAGAACACCTGCTGGGTCTTGGGCACACGCGCCTGGTGCACCTTGGCGGAGATCAAGAAGACCAGTTGGATTTCCAGGTCCACTCCTCCCGTCTTCACGGTTTCCGGGACGCGATGGAACGGGCGGGGCTCGGAGGAGGCGACGACTTCGCCGCCTGTGACGTCAGCATCGAGGGCGGCTATAAGTCGGCGATCCGACTTCTTCGACAGTCGGTCAACCGGCCAACGGGGCTTGTCGCGGTCAGTGATGAGGTCGCGATTGGCGCGATGACAGCCGCGTATGAACTGGGAATTCGCGTTCCCGATGAGTTGTCTGTCATCGGTATTGACGGACACCCCGCGGGTGAGGCGTTTGGCCTGACGACGATGGTTCAGCACGTGTCTCGGCAGGGCGCAATGGCGGTCTCTCAAGCCTTGGCACTGCTTGGCGGCATGTCACCCGAAAGCGAGGGTGACTTAGCGATGGGCCTGCCGGTCGATCTTCGTATTCGTCGGAGCACCGGTCCAGCCCCGGATTCGATCTAGCTCACCACAACACCAGCGCACCCACCGCCAGACTGTGGAGGGCAACGAGTAACCAGTGGCCGGCAATACCGAGGTCGAGTCCCCGTTTTCTTTTCCATCCGACCCGGATGAGATCTATCGAGCGGAATGTCAGAAGAGTGATGAGCCAGCGAAGAGCCATCCCGCCAGGCGACACCGCATATCGCCATGCCCGTTTGAAGGGTTCATAGACCCAGACCGCCTCGCACACAGGGCACTGGAAGCGACTCCCTGGACGCTCCGCAATCGTCGGAAGCGCGCACGGGTGGCGGCGGCCAGCCATCCGCTAGAGAGAGGGCAACGAGTGGAGCACTAGTGCCGCCGTGTGGAAGGCAGCGACGAGCAGGTTCGCGATCACCACGGGATTGGACATCACCCGCACAGTGAACGCAGAGAGAATCTTGTAGGTGATCTGCAGCGCCAAGAGTGTGATGATGGCGGGTTCCAATGGCCAGAACAGGAAAAGCACCGAGGCTGAAATAAAGCTGAGGTACACCGCCAGCAGAATGCTTCGCGACGGCGTCACCTGACCCCACCAGGACACCGCGAAACGACCACCAACCAAGAGCAAAACCGTCACGGGTACCAGGACAACGAGGTTGACAATCAGCGCGGCAATCAGCACCCCGCTAGTTTAGGCGCCCCGATGCCCCGCCGGGGTCAGCGGATGTTTCGTCTCATCCAGAGGATCTGCAACAGAGCACTCGCCAAGAACAGCGTGATGAAGGCCTCCCAGACATCTGATTGGAGTCCGAAAATGGCAACACCGGCAAAGACCACGTTCACGCCGGTCCAGATCAGGACGCGTGGGTCTTTCCTCGGTGAAGGAGAGTTCACCGTGTCGGTTGCCGCTCTTCGTCAGGTCCAGACTGAACCGACCACACCCAGAGGGCGAGGCCGAAAAGAAGCAAGAAGGCGGCGACTCCTGCCACCGCGATGTCATTGCCAAGAAAGCGGTCTTTAAATCCCACCGCGGCGGCGAAGACCGCGAGATAGGTAACCGCGAGGAGTGCCTTCATGGTGAGCCCGATGCTACGGGAAAAAGTCGTGAGCCTCCCCGCAGTTTCTTGGCACAGCTGGCTACCATGAGGACGTGGATGAGCTCATGGTGGTGGTCGCAGACGATCACCGCCTGACAGTGGAAGGCTTGGCCGATTCACTGCGCTCGAGGGATATCCGGGTCGCAGGAGTGGCCGGGTCGGTGCCCGAGGCTCAGAAGCTGGTGAAGTCGGTCAAACCAGATGTTCTCCTCACCGACTTGGATATGGGGCCCGGGCCAAACGGGATTGATCTTGGGCTCACCCTGAGGTCGACCCAGCCGACTCTTGGAGTTGTCGTCCTGACCGCCTTTGAGGACCCGAAGTTGTTGTCTGCCCGGATTCCGAGCTTCCCCAGCGATTTTGTGTATTTGGTGAAGCAACGCATCGACAACCTCGATGAAGTAGTGGAGGCGTGCGCTCTTGCTTGCTCCTATGCGCTCGGAGAGGCTGATCCGCCCAACTCTTCGGACCGGTTCCCACTTAGTAGATCTCAGGCCGAGATGTTACGACTGCTAGCAAGTGGCTTGTCTAATCGAGCAATTGCGGAGCAGTTATCGCTCAGTGAGGACTCGGTGGCAAAGTCGATCAATCGGTTGGCGAAAAAGCTCGACGTCGGTCGCGGTGAGAACACCAATGTGAGGGTGTCCTTGACCCAGATTTACTTCGACATGATGGGCTTCCAGCGTGAAGGCTAGCTGGCGCGACGGCTTCGAACGCCTCGGCTCCACTTACGCCGCGCACCCACTCCTCATTTGGATATCGGCCCCACCCCTCATTCTCGGGTTCATCGCCACTGAAGTGCGGCCCGGGCTTGGCCTTACCGACATTGCAGTAATAGCCGGTGTTGGAGTCGCGGCCCAGCTCCTTCTGCTCGCAGTGCTGCTGCTTGGGAGGGCCGTGTTTTCGAGACAGACCGCGGAGCCCTACAGACGGGCGTGGTGGGCGATGGCCACGTATCTTGTCGCGGGTCTTGTTCGAGCCAGCTTTATTGTGTGGTCGTTAGGGCTTGCCGAATTGGGCGACGAGTTACCGCTTTGGTCCAGGCTCCTGACCTCAGCCTTTCTTTTTCCCTTGGCATTTGGTTTCAGCTCCTACGCGCTCGAGTCCTGGAGGCTCTATCGCTTAGAGCGGGACCAAAGAATTGCCTCCATCGTCAACGCCGAACATGGTCTTCTTCGACAGCAAACAGCGGTCGAGGTCCTCCGGGAAACGTTTCTCACCTCCGTCCACACGCAGGTCAACCAAATCAACACGGAAGCCATTGACGCCCTCACCTCGCTCGAGGACCAACTTCGCCAAGGCCAGGAAGTCCGTGAGGAGTTGCGAGCGGTTCAAGAAGCCGCAGATACCGGCTGGCGGGGGGTGAGCCACGAGGCATGGAAACGAGCAAATATTTCAGTCCCGCAGGCCTCTCGGCGAGAGATACTCGCCACGATTAGTTTGTCGCGACCGCTCAGTCTGGTGGCTCTCGCGGTGAGCGCCCCGTTCATATTTGCCCTTTCTCTCGGACGAGTTCTGCCCTTCTGGCCGGCCGTCGGGTGGACAGTGGTCTGGTTGGGTCTGGTGCTCCTGGTCGCCGCGGTCACCAATGAAGTCGCGTCGCATTCGAGACAGGTGGGATCACTCGTGGTCTTGCTGGGAATCGTTGTGCTGGGTGGCTTGGGCGTGCTTTTTATTCATGTGCCAAACATCACCGTGGATCAGGCGCTTGCCACCTTTGTGATTCACCTCACGGCCCTTAGCACTTCCTTATTTGTGGGTATTGGGCCGGGCCTCGGCCGTGGGCTGAACCGCATCGTCGATCAGCTGGATCAATACATCGATAGCAAAACGCTCGAGCGTCTTCGGGTCGAAAGCGAGCTACAGGTCTTGGCGCAGCGAATTGCCAGGCAACTCCACGCAGAAAGCCGAGGTCATTTCCTCGCTCATATGACTCGCGTTCGGCGGTTTCTTGATTCCGGGGAGATTGACCAGGCTTTGTCCGAGCTGGCGGTGGTGAAAGAGGCTCTGCGGTCACAGACAGCACTAGGAGCAAACGAGGTCGAAGACGAAGACTTATTGCAGTTCTTGGATAACTGGCGGGGGCTCATCAGTATTGATTCGAACCTCCACACCGCCCAGGTTCCCGAGGAGATTCATCCGCCTGTCAACACGATTGTGATGGAAGCTGTCAACGATGCCGTCCGGCACGGTGGCGCGGATTGGGTGGAAATCTCACTTGAGTCAACATCTGACGAAGCCGTCCTCACCATTGTCAATAACGGCTCCCCGCCCGGTGACTCACCATCTGTGGGCCTTGGCAGTGACGCACTTGACCGGCTTGCCCCTGGACAGTGGTCACGCACGGTCGACGCACTGGGGTTCTTGCGGCTGCGGGTGGTATTCCCGTTGCCCGCGCAACCAAACGATTAACCTGGGGCGATGTCAACAGCCTCGACATCTCAGCCGGGAACAGTGGTCACGGTCACTCCGGCGCCATCGCTCGACCTGACTTATCACGTCGACACCCTGCGTCCAGGCGAGATTCATCGTGCTGGAGCGACCTCAATCGAGTTTGCGGGTAAAGGGGTGAACGTCACTGCTGACCTCACTCTGGGTGGCGTGAACTCGCGGGCTGTCGTGCCGCTGCCACAAGATGACATGCACGTTGTGGAGCGCGATCCACGCATTGTGGCGTCCGCCTGCACCGGGGCCCTCCGTCGTAACGTGACGATTATTGACCAGTCAGGCCAGACCACCAAGGTGAACCAGGCGGCAACTCCCCTCAGTGCACGGGAGTGGGAGGGACTCATCGACCAGGCGCTTGCTGAAGTTCGCGTGTTGGAGGCCGACTGGCTGGTGATCTCAGGACGAATCCCAGACGTGGGTGGGGGAGTGGATGACTACCTACCCGCACTCCGCACCCGATTGCGCCCCGACACGTCCATTGCGGTGGACACCTCGGGTGAGATTGTCGGACCGTGGTGGCGAAGCGGTGTTGTCGATTGCATCAAGCCCAATGTCTCCGAGCTTGCTGAAGCAAGTGGGCGAGACCTTCACACGCTGGGCGACGTGGTCGATGCAGCACGGCACGTGCAAGAGAGCGGAATTCGAATTGTCGCGGTGAGCCTCGGAGCCGATGGTTTCCTGGTAGTGACTGACGAGGAGACGGCCTGGGCTGTGTCCGAGCCCATCCAGGTGGTGAACACCATCGGTGCGGGGGACGCGAGTCTCGCCGGGTTGCTTCATGCCCTTGTGTCGGGGCTTGGGATTCGTGACGCGGCAGTCCGTGCGGCCGAGTGGGGGGCGTTGAATGCGACCCAACCCACCTCACAACTGACCGCATTAAGCCCCGCAGTCCCCGTTGAACTGCGGGAGATTACCCGCTCACAGCCAGTCGTCGCCGACTAACAAACACCCCTCAACACGCCGGGGGTGTTTTTTTGTGGTTTTGTGTGTTGTTTTGTGTGGGTTTGTGTTAGGTTCTAGGGAATTCCACGGCAACGACGCTAAGGACCTGAAGCATGCTGGCTGAAGAGCGACGACTTCTCATCGTCGACTGGACCCGCAAAGATGGGCGTTTAGACGCCGGCGTCGCCGCCAAAAAACTATCTGTGGCCACCGAGACTGTGCGTCGGGACCTCGACGTTCTTGCTCGCCGTGGCGTCCTCCGCCGGGTTCACGGCGGCGCTATTGCCCTCGAGCGCTTCACGCGTGAATACACGATCCCGGAGCGGGAAAACCTGCAACCGGATGCGAAGCGTCGTATCGCTGAGACGGCTGCGGCCTACCTCCCGCAAGAGGGGTGTGTGTTTGTGGACGGCGGGACCACCACCGAGTTTCTGGCACCGTATCTGCGCAATCGACCCAAGCTCCTGGTCGTGACCAACAATCTTCGACTGGTGAACGCCATCGGTGACTCTGGCACAAAAATCCATGTGCTCGCGGGGACTGTGCGGCCGACGACTCTGAGCTCCATCGGACCAAGGACTGTCAACGACTTACTCGACTTAAATGCCGTGGCGGCCTTTATCGGAGCGAACGGAGTCTCCGCCGACTTGAAGGCCACTGCGTTTGATAACGACGAAGCCATCGTCAAGCGTCAGATGATTCGGAACGCCGAAGAAGTCATTCTTCTTGTCGACAACTCCAAGTTCGGTGCCACCTATCCGGCAACCTTTGCGGGAATGGGTGATCTCGACCGAGTGGTGTGCGACGTCGATACCGAAAACGACTACGTGCAGCGGATGACCGCTGCCGACATCGAGGTGGTCGTCGCATGACCGCCCTCCAGATTTCGTTTCTCACCCGGGAAACGGAAATGCCGAGAGTCCCGACTGTGTGGGGTTTGTTCTCCCTCTCCGTCGCTGTCGGGCCTCTCGGCGCAACCCCCCACCAACAGAAGGAAGGTTCAGCACATGACTGACTTCATTCCCAGTGGCGGCGGCCATACCGGCTGGCGAGCTTCATTGCAGAAGCTCGGGGGCAACCTCGCGGGGATGGTGATTCCGAACATCGGAGCCTTCATCGCCTGGGGTCTGCTCACCGCCCTGTTCATCCCAACCGGCTGGCTGCCTAACGAAAGCTTCTCCAGCATGGTTGGACCGATGATTCTCAACCTGTTGCCGATCCTCATCGGTTACACCGGTGGACGCCTCGTGCACGGACAGCGCGGTGCGGTCATTGGTTCGATTGCAACAGTGGGTGTCATCGTGGGTACCGACATTCCGATGTTCCTCGGAGCCATGATTATCGGGCCGTTGCTCGCATGGATCCTGAAGTACATCGACAAGGTGCTCGACCCGATTACCCCTCCGGGATTCGAAATGCTGATCGGGAACTTCTCGCTCGGTATTGCCGGAATGCTGGGCGCCATGCTCGGCTACCTCGCCATCGGTCCGGTGGTGAGCGGTATCTCGACCGTTCTCGGAAACGGTGTGCAGGCGCTGGTTGACAACAACCTGCTGCCCATCGCATCGCTAATCGTTGAACCGGCGAAGATCCTCTTCCTGAACAACGCCATTAACCACGGTGTGCTTGCGCCGCTGGGTGTTGTCGAGGCAGAAGAGACCGGAAAGTCGATTCTGTTCATGCTGGAGACCAACCCTGGACCGGGTCTTGGAATCCTGGTGGCCTTCTGGCTGGCGGGTCCAAAACTGCTCCGTGGTTCGGCCCCCGGTGCGATCATCATCCACTTCCTGGGTGGTATTCACGAGATCTACTTCCCCTACGTGCTCATGAAGCCGCAGGTGCTGCTGGCCGCCATCCTTGGTGGCGCCACCGGTGTGGCGACCTTCATGGTCACCGGAGTGGGACTGGTTGCGACACCGTCGCCCGGTTCGATCTTCGCCTACATGGCAGTGACGCCTCCGGGCAACTTCTTCGGAACGTTGCTGGGTATCCTGCTCTCCGCCGTGGTGTCCTTCGTGGTCGCCTGGTTCCTGCTCCGCATTTCGAAGTCCGATGAGACCGCTGAGGACCTCGAAGCCGCGAAGCAGAAGAGCGCGGAAATGAAGGCAGGTGGCAAGTAGCCATGGCTGAAATATCGGCAGCTGATGTCAAGCAGATTGTCGTGGCCTGCGAAGCGGGTATGGGCTCCAGCGTGATGGTGGCCCGTCAACTCGCCAAGCAGCTGAAACCGCAAGGAATCAGCGTGGTCCACGCGCCGGTCAACCAACTCGCGGACACCCCGCACGAGATCGTGCTTGTGCACCGTGGTCTGTCAGACCGCGCGAAACAAGCCGTTCCCGATTCGGTGGTGGTCATCTTCGACATGTTCTTAGGTGACCTGAATATCGCGAAGATGGTCGGCACGCTGCAAGACGGAGGCTCCATCTCAGATGGCTGATCTCCTTCAGCAGGCCGGTATAACGCTCGATGCCACGGCCTCCTCACCAGAGGAGGCCGTTGGCATCTGCGGCCAACTCCTCGTCGACCTCGGCGCAGTCTCCCCCGACTACGCCGAGGCGATGTGGGAGCGCGAACAGATTTTCCCCTCCGCTATCGGAGGAGGCTTTGCCATTCCCCACGGGACCGATGAGTCGCGGGTGCACGTGCTGTTTGATCAGCTCGTGTTTGTGCGATTTACCGAACCGGTGATGTGGGAAGGTGAAGAGGTCAGAGCCTGTGTGGGGATTGCCTCCGCAGGAGACGGCCACGTTGAACTTCTTGGCAACCTCGCCGAGCTATTGCTCGACGATGACGCCAGAGAACTCCTACTCACCACGACCGACCCGGAGACAATCCGGGAGGTGCTGACCACAGGAAGGATGCCGTCGTGAAAGCCGCGATGTACCGGGGTCCACAAGACCTCCGCGTTGAAAACGTCGACTCACCCACCATTACCGCTCAGGAAGCGAAGATTCGCGTCCACGCTTGCGCCACCTGCGGCACTGACGCCAAAATCTTCCATCACGGACACCCACGGCTTGAGCCTCCGCAGATCATTGGGCATGAAATCGCCGGGGAAGTGATTGAAGTGGGCTCGGAGGTAGAAGGGCTCTTGCCCGGCGACCGGGTTCAGGTCATCGCTGCCGTGCCGTGTGGTGAGTGCTGGGCCTGCAAGGCCGGTCGCCAAGGAATTTGCATCAACCAAACCTCGATGGGATACCAGTACCCAGGCGGCTTCGCCGAAGAAATGGTGATTCCGCACGAAGTTCTTCGGGTGGATGGGGTGAACCACATCCCCGACCACGTGAGCTATGACGAAGCAGCCGTCACCGAGCCGTTGGCTTGTGCACTAAACGCCCAGAAACTGGTGTCTGTCGGAGAGGGCGACACCGTCTTGGTGATGGGAGCTGGCCCGATTGGGTGCTTGCACATCCGCCTGGCACGCGCCGCTGGGGCCGCCAAAGTATTTCTTGCCGATGTCAACGGTGACCGTTTGACGCTCTCGCAAGATGTTGTTCAGTCCGACCGGGCAATCGATATGTCGAAAGAAGATCTCGGCGAGGTGGTGCTGGCAGAGACTGACGGCATCGGCCCGAGCGTTGTCATCACCGCTGCCCCTGCCGGTGCTGCCCAGGAGCAGGCTCTGGATATCGTGGCGCCTGGAGGCCGTGTGAGCTTCTTTGGCGGACTTCCAAAAGACAAGCCGACCATCACCGTGGATTCGAACGTGGTGCACTACCGCGAGCTGATTATCGCCGGTGCCAACGGCTCGTCACCCGCACAAAACCGCGAAGCTCTGGGATTGATTGCGAGTGGAGCGGTGCCGGTGGAGGATTTGATTACCCACCGACTGCCTTTGGACAACGTCCAAGAAGCCATTGAGGCGGTGACCTCGGGAGAGGCCATCAAAGTCGTGATTCAGCCCGGAGGTGGCGCATGAGTGAAGTTGTTCTTCCCGTCGAAGTAAAAGACCCGATTGGTTTTCATGCTCGGCCTGTGGGTCAGGTCGTGAGCCAGGTGAAAGAGTCCGGTTGGGATGTTGTGATTCGCCGTGTGGGGGAGGAAGGTGTTGTCGCCAACTCTCCCTTGAAGCTCCTGGCGATGAAGGTCAAGACCGGTGAGCAGTTAGAAGTGGTCGTGCCGGCCGAGGGAGGCGCCGCTGAGGCGCTTGCGAGGGCGATCGCCGAGACCATCAATATCGAAGCCCCCTAATGGCCACCGAGCTTCGGGGCATCGGTATTGGCCGCGAGGCCGCCGTTGGCGAGGTGTATCGGTGGCAGCGTGCCGAAGGTGTCACGGAACACCGCAAGGCCTCGGGCAGTGCCGGTCACGAAAAAGACGCGCTCACTGCCGCCCTCGCTGCGGGAGTCACCGAGGTGCGGGCTCAGGCTGGCCAGTCCGATGCGGATACGGCTGCCATCCTCGAGGCGCTGGTCATGATTTTCGAAGACGACGAACTGGTGTCGATGGCATCCCCGCACCTGGACGAGGGTTGGGATGCGGCGACAGCCTTGTATCGCGCACTCGACGACCTCTCGGAGATGATGGGCGACGACGAAGATTTTCAGTCCCGAGTGGACGACCTCCGAGGTATTGCGCGCACAATCGGGGCAAGGCTCCGCGGTCTGACCGTCTCCCACGAGATGCCGTCAGGTCAGGACTGGGTGGTCGTTGCCGATGACCTGACCCCATTGGATACGTCGCAGTTTGGCGACAGCGTGGTCGGCGTGGTCACCGAATACGGTGGTCCCACGAGCCACACCGCGATTATTTGCCGGTCACGTGGCATTCCGGCGGTCGTCGGGGCCAAAGGAGCCTTGGAACTGACCGACGGCTCAAAGCTGTTAGTCGACCCGGTGGGTGATCGGGTGCTGGTCGACGCCGATATGGACCAGGCCACGAGGCCCATTGAGTTCGTCCCGCACCACGACGAGCCGCTTGTCACTGTTCGAGCCAACATCGGCTCTCTTGCCGATGCGAAAGCCGCGGCGGAGACGGCCGCCAGAGGGGTCGGGCTTTTTCGGACAGAGGTGATGTATCTCGAGCACAGTGACAGGCCAGGTAGAAAAGAGCAGGCCGCGCAGTTTGAAGAGGTTTTTCGGGCCGCTCCCGCCGGCAAAATTATTGTCCGGACAATCGACGCGGGAAGCGACAAGCCGGTTCCCTTCATGCCAAATGGTGAAGAGGAAAACCCAGCCCTTGGCGTCCGGGGATTCCGCTTAGGACTGGCACACCCCGACTTTCAGCACGATCAGCTGGGGGCAATCGCCGATGCCATCAATGCGACAGGTCGCGATGTGGGCGTTATGGCCCCGATGGTGTCGACCGTAGACGAGGCTCGTCAGTTTGCTCAGATGGCCCGGGACGTCGGTCTCAGCTCTGTCGGGATCATGATCGAGACTCCGGCGATTGTGCCAATGATTCCTGCCCTCAAGGGTGTCGTGGATTTTGTCTCTGTCGGAACCAACGACCTCTCTCAGTATCTTTTTGCCGCGGACCGCATGCACCCAGCGATGGGGGCTCTTGTCGACCCCTGGCAGCCCGGTTTGCTCCGGACACTCGCCCAGGTCACGGCGGGTGCCGAGGAAGCAGGGGTCGACGTTGGCGTTTGCGGTGAATCGGCGGCAGACCCGGTGTTCTCGGTTGTCCTCGCTGGATTGGGAGTGGGTTCAGTGAGCGTCGCAGCAGGGGCAGTGGAGTCCGTCCGCGATGCCCTTCGAACGGTGACCATGGAGCAAGCCAGGGCAATTGCGGTAGAGGCGCTCGGCGGATCGTCAGCCAGCGAGACGAAGAAAAATGCGACCGAGGCAGTCTCTCGCGCCGTCTCTGCCTAGGGGCTCTCGCCCACTAGAAGTATTCGATTGACCGTCCCGCACGTTTGACCGTTCTCCGATGTGTGCCTTCCCTTCGGGCTTTTGCCCTGACACACTGTGCCCAAGCAGGTCGAGGAGGACCGGATGAGTGGTGACACCCGCATTGTCGTGCTCGGTAATTCCAACGTCGATCTCACCTCCTATGTCCAGCGCAGTCCCGAAGAGGGTGAGACCGTTCTTGCTGAGTCATTCGTCATCGGCATGGGAGGCAAAGGAGCAAACCAGGCAGTCGCTGCGGCAAGAGCTGGCGGGTCAGTCGCGTTCATCGGAAGCATTGGGCGCGATTCCTTTGGGGAGCTCACCTTCGAAGCGCTTTCCAAGGAGGGCCTTAATCTCGATCGGCTACTGCAGACCGACAGTCCCACCGGAGTGGCAACGATATCTGTCGACGCCAATGGAGCGAACCGAATTACGGTGTTTCTTGGCGCTTCTGGAGACCTCACGTCCGAATCGGTCGCCGATGCGGTTCGCCATTTTTCCGCCGCGAAAATCGCGGTGAGCCAAATGGAGATCGACCAGCCCATTGTCATCGCAGGACTGCGTGAAGCCCGCGAACACGGGATGACCACCGTGCTGAACACCGCCCCCTATTCTCCCTGCAGCGCAGAACTCCTCGAATCTGTGGACTGGCTCATTGCCAACGAAGTCGAGGCCGAGGCTCTCCTGGGAGACCTCGGGGGTGAGGTGAGACTTGACTTGCCCGTTTCCAAGCTCCTTGAATCCATGCCTCGGTGGGCGGAATCGATCGGAAGTGACCTCGTAATCACCCTCGGAGAAAAGGGGGCCATTGGGTGTCGACGAGGTGAGTCACCTTTCCACGCTGAGGCACCGACAGTAAAGGCGGTTGACACGGTTGGGGCAGGCGATTGCTTCGTCGGGTATTTCGCGCGTTTTCTAGACACCGGCGCCCCATGGCAAGGCGCTCTTATCGCTGCCGTTCACGCCGCCGCCGACAGCGTCACGGCACCCGGTGCACAGTCGTCCTATCCCTCGGCAGAGACAGCAGCCAAGTACGCAGAGCTGGCTGAGTGGCAGGGTGGGAAGTAGCCTGGAATTAACTGCGACGGGAGCGGAAGCTGATGCCTGACGAGAAGTCGCCGCTTGTGACGAAGTGGCGGATGGTGGGTTGGATTCTCGCTGTCGTGGCGATTGTCATCGTTGCCGGGCCACAAATCCTGGCGTTATTCGTGCCGTAAGACCGTCTTCTGGTGGGCGATACTGGGTTCGAACCAGTGACCTCTTCCGTGTGAAGGAAGCGCGCTACCACTGCGCCAATCGC
>CAJXYC010000006.1 GCA_913063365.1 uncultured Cellulomonadaceae bacterium | reverse complement strand
GCCGCCTTGGCTTGCGTCTCAATGTCACCAAGCTCTGCCTGAGCCTGTTTCACGCGCTCGGCGAGCTCTTTCGCTGCGGCAACCATCTTCTGCTTTTCCTCGCCTGAAGCGGCCGCGACTTCCTTGCCCATCGCGTTTTGTTCCGCCCGGAGGGTCTCAAACGCTGAGATTGCTTCTCGCCATGACGCATCAAGATCTTGGGCGCGAGCGAGAGCCTCGGCCGACTCTCCGCGAGCGTCGAGAGATGCGCGAATCAGGTCAGGCTGGTCGCGTAAGACGCCCGGATCAATCACGCCTCTAGTGTGTCACGCCTGACTCGAGCCACCCTCGGCGACGTCCCTTATCCACTCCCGCGCCTCGATAAAGGCATCGTCGGTATACCGCGGGGACACCTCGGGGACATGACCGTTTGCCCGGGGGTAAGAGCCGAGGAAGATGACCTTGGGGCTAAACCGTCGCAAACCCATCAGGGCGTCGGCCACCCGCTCGTCGTGCACGTGGCCGTCTAAATCAATCACGAATCGATAGCGACCCATCGCATCCCCAATCGGACGCGATTCCAGCAGGCTCATATTGACTCCCCTGGTGGCAAACTGCTCCAGCATCTCCAGCAGGCGACCCGGAGCATCGTCCGGCAACTCGGCAATGATGCTCGTCTTATCCGCCCCCGTTCGTTCAGGCACTGCGCCACCGCGACGGACAAGCACAAATCGTGTCTCGGCGGTCGGGTTGTCACCAATGTCATCTGCCAAGACCTCGACATCAAGACGCTCGGAAATACCCTTCGGGGCAAGAGCTGCGTGAATGTCGGGATCCGACAGCGCATCTTCTGCCGCCCTCACATTGGACAGGGAAGAGGAATGAGAGTGGTGCGGGATGTTCTGCTCGAGCCATTTCCGACATTGCGCATAGGCGACAGGGTGAGCAGCGAGGACTGTGACATCAGACAGGGAGACACCTGTAGGGGCCACCACGGCAAAGCGCACCGGGACCAGGTATTCACCGACGATTCGCAGATCTGGCAATTCAGCCAGAGCGTCTTGAGTGGCGCTCACACCGCCTTCGACGCTGTTTTCCACGGCGATCATCGCGTAGGTGCTGGCACCAGAGACAACATCGTCCAATGCCTCCGAGACATTCGACACACTCACCCACTCGCCATCTGAGGCAGCAGGAACCTGCCGGAGTGCCTCCCAGGTGAAGGTCCCCTCCGGGCCGAGATAGCTGTAGCGCTCGGGTGCGGTCATGGTGAGCAAGTCTAGCCAGCACCCGATACCGGTCTCAGTGCCAGACTGGTCGACGGAGGTCTTGCACCATGAATACTGACAGCCACCCGTTTGACGCCATCACTCCAGAGAACCTTGTCGAGCGGGGCTCGTGGAAGTGGACACGCTTCCCCGGCACACTCCCGGGATTTGTCGCTGAAATGGATTTTCCCCTGGCGAAACCGATTACTGAGGCTCTCTCCACAAGTTTTGACCTCCAGCGCTTTGGCTACTTGCCACAACCCGTCGCCGAAGAACTGAAAGAGGCGACAGCCGACTACGTGAGCCGCACCCACAGCTGGGCTATCGAACCTGAGCAGGTCTATCTCTCTGGAGATGTATTGCAGGCCTATGAAGTGGTGTTGCGCCAGTTGATCACCCCGGGCTCACCAATCATCGTTCCGACTCCTGCGTACATGCCCTTTCTCACGCTGACCACGGCGCTGGGCCATCCTGTGATCGAGGTTCCAATGCTGGACGGGCCGGACGGTCGACCGGAGATGGACCTCCCGACCATTGCCGATCACCTCGCAGGAGAAGCCGAACTCGTCGTCCTGTGTAATCCGCATAACCCGCTGGGCCTGGTCTACCACCACGACGAACTCGAAGCCCTCGCCACGGTTGTCGACGACGCGGGAGGAATGGTCTTTAGCGACGAGATTCACGCACCCCTTGTCTTTGGCAACCACCGGCACATTCCCTATGCCACCGTGAGTGACCAGGCCGCTCAACACTCCATCACCGCGATCTCGGCCTCAAAAGCGTGGAATCTGCCGGGGCTCAAATGCTCACAGCTTGTCGTCACCAGTGACCGGCACAAGGAACTTCTTGCTCCCCTGTCCTTCATCGTCTCCCACGGCGCCTCGACCCCGGGTGTGGTGGCCAGTATTGCCGCCTACCGAGACGGCGGGCCATGGCTGGAGGATGTGAAGAGCTACCTCTCCGGCAACTTCGATGTCCTCGACGACTTCGCGACAAATCACTTGCCAGGGTCTGGCTACCGACGCCCCGAAGGGACCTACATCACGTGGTTCGATGCACGATCCATTGATATCGGCACCGCGGATTCGCCCGCGGACTATCTTCGCGAGCATGCTGGCGTCTCTTTGACCGACGGGGCCCTGTGTGGTGAAGCAGGAAAAGGCCATTTGCGACTCATCGCCGCTACTCCACGGCCCATCCTGATGGAGCTCTTGGAGCGAATCGCTCCGCATTGGGTCAGACACAACTGACCCTTTCGGTCTGCCGGAGGAACTCGTAGGGTAACCCCATGGCTATTCGGCACGAACCCGAGAACTCGCGCTATGTCTACCTCGACTCCGAGGGTGTTGTTGCGGGAGAAGTCGAATACCGCCGGGAAGGCGACACTTTGCATCTTGTGAGAGCGGAGGTGCCGCCAGAACGTCGTGGGGAGGGACTGGGAATCGCGCTTGTCCGCGAGACACTCGAGATGATTCGAGACGAACAGCACGGATCCATTCAGCCGATTTGCCCCTTCATCGCGAAATTCATGGTGAAGAACCCGGAATTCCAGGCTCTTCGCGCCTAGCTAGGCTGTCGCGTCGGAACGATAATCGGCAGTCCCTCTGGTCCGGTCAGGACGTGAATCGGGACCTGGTACGCCTCCGACAACAACTCCGGTTTCATCACTTCCTGAACCGTTCCCACTGCCAACATTCGACCGTCAACCAAGACACCCACCCGATCGGCCAGTGCAGCGGCCAATGACAGGTCGTGGGCAACGACCACGACGCCCCGACCATCCTTCGCGCGTTGCCTAATCAGGCCCAACACCCGGTTCTGGTGGTGTAAGTCAAGCGCGGCTGTCGGCTCATCCAGTAGGAGCAAGTCCGTGTCTTGAGCAAGGACTCTCGCGAGTGAGACCCGCGCTCTTTCTCCTCCAGAAAGCTCATTGAAACGGCGGTGTCGAAGATGGGAGACATCAACCTGGTCCATCGCCCACGACACAAACTCTTCATCGCGCTCGGAGTCATCTGTCCCCGACCACGGGTTTCGCCCCATTTCGACCACGTGGCCCACGGGAAATGGAAAAGACACCTGATTCGACTGCAGGAGCAGACCACGGCGCTTTGCGCGCTCTTTGTTCCTCAACGACTCAATGGGCTCGCCGTTGAACAACACTCTTCCGGCCTCGGGTCGGAGGTCACCAGCTAGCGTGGCAAGCAGTGTGGACTTTCCTGCTCCGTTTGGCCCGACCAGTGCGAGGACTTCGCCGCGCTCAACGGCGACCGAGACACCATGCAGAATCGTGCGCTTGGACAGTGCAACATCGACTGAGTCGGCACTCACCAGGGATGTCATAGCCATCCTCCGCTTCGCCGGCGCTGTTGGTAGAGAAGGGCAAAGAAGAACGGGCCACCCACGAGAGCGGTGAGCATTCCAATTGGAAGGTCAGCCCCCTCCACGAGGGTCCGTGTCAACAAATCAGCCCACAACATCAGCGCCGCCCCGCCAATGGCGCTTGCGACGAGCAATCCCCTGTGGGCTGGACCGAGCACCATGCGGATGATGTGCGGCACGACGAGTCCCACAAACGCGATGATCCCGGCGAAGGCCACCGCCGCAGCAGTGAGGAGGGCGACCAAAATAATCGCGAGGATGCGAAGACCTTCCACATCAACACCCAGGCTCCTCGCGTTTCGCTCTCCGAGTGACAACACATCCAGTTGCTTCCCAATAATCAAGGCAACGGCGACTCCCACCACTAAGAGAGGCACCACCACAACTACTTCGGACCACAGCGACCCTGCGAGCGACCCGAGCTGCCAAAACACAATCTGTTCCCTACTTGCTGTGTCGGCGAGGAAGAGGACAAACGCAAGCCCCGCCTGCGCAAAGGCGTTGACAGCGATTCCCGTCAAGAGCAACGTCACCACTTCAGTGCGACCCCCGGCCCGGGCGACGGCGTAGACGACAAGCGTGGCGAGTAGTCCACCGACGAAGGCCAGTGCGGCCACGCCAGAGCCCTGGAATTGGATGCCAAAGACGATGGCAACCGACGCTCCAAGCGCGGCACCCGAGGAGACACCCACCACACCCGGTTCCGCGAGCGGGTTGCCAAAGACGGCCTGCATCAGCGCACCACCTACCGCCAAAGACGCCCCGACAGCCATGGCCATCATCATTCGGGGGAAACGCACCACCCAGAGGGTGGCGTCGATGACCTCATCTTGCGGAGCCCACGCAGTGTCGATACCCCAGCGCTGCAATATCGAACCAATGACTTGAGAGGCCTGAACGTCGAGCTGCCCGGTCACTGCCGACAGCAGAATTCCTCCAATGAGGACCGCTGCCAGAACGGTGACAAGCAGACTTCGACGCAGCACCCCGGTGCCAGGGCTTGTGATCTGGCTCACGGAACTCGGTGGAGCCACTCAGTGGTGGCAAATTTCTCTTGGGCGAGCTGGGACGTCCGCGACCGCTCTTCCTCGCGGAGACTGCCTGGCGTCAAGGAATACAGCGACCCGAAAGTGGTCACCAGATGGTCTTGAATATCGGCTCTGCTCATGCCCGTGTGGGCACGGAGTGGGTCGACTCTCTTATTGGCCGAGGCAACACCTTTGTCGCTGATTTTTTCTCTGCCAATCCGAAGGACCTCCACCATTCGGTCCCCATCCATGTCGTACGCCATGGTGACGTGGTGCAAGACAGCGCCACTGCCCAGCCGCTTCTGGGCTGCGCCTCCAATTTTTCCCTGGGGACTCTGAATGTCATTAAGCGGCTTATAGTGCGCGTCAATTCCTAGGCCGCGAAGAGCCTGAATTACCCATTCGTCGAGAAAGGCGTAGGAGTCCTGGAAGCTCATTCCGGCCACCAGCTCCACCGGGGCGTAAAGAGAGTAGGTGATTGCTGTCCCCTGCTCCATGAACATGGCGCCACCACCGGTGATCCGGCGGGTCACCTCCATGTTGTATTTCTCTGCCCCCGCTAGATCAACCTCGTTCTTCAGGGATTGGAAGCTCCCAATCACCACAGCGGGTTTGGCCCACTCCCACAACCGCAAGGTCGGTCCTCGCGTGCCGGCCCCCACTTCCTCGGTGAGGACCTGGTCTAACGCCATCTGCTCCAGGGGCTCTAGCGGCTCAGGGGCAAGGTATTCCCACTGGTAGTCCCTGAAGTCCGTCGCCTGAGTGAGCGCCCGTCGAACAACGGTGGCAACCGAATCGGCACTAAAACCCAGCATTACCGCGTCGGCAGGGACTGCCGCGGAGACCGCTTTTTCAATGTCGTCGTGACTGGCGCCGGTGGAGAGTCCTTCGATGGCGTGGTTGATGTCGTCAAGAACCTCATCGGGTTCGAGGAAGAAATCTCCGGCCACTCGGGCGCGAGTGATGACCTCGTTATCGGTTTCTAGGTCGACAACGACGAGTTTGCCTCCGGGGACCTTGTATTCGCCGTGCACCGCTCTAGCCTACTTTCGCGGTGCTGAGCAGACTCCGTCCAACCAATCGACCAGATCAGAAATCACTTCGGCCCGATTGGTTTCGTTAAACACCTCGTGTCTCGCACCCGGGTATACCCGACAGGTGACATCTGTCACCCCCCGGGCTCGGTAGGCAGAGGCGAGTTTCTCCGCCCCCCGGGGACCACCCAGTGAATCGTCAGAGCCCACCATCAACAACACGGGAATATTTCTCTCCAGCGAACGCGGAGTTCCGAGCAGCCTGGCCGAGTCAATCACGCCAAAAAGCTTCAGGGTGTTGGCCGGGAATGTGAGCGGGTCGCTCACCCACTGCTGGTGGACATCAACGTCTCTACTCAGCCACTCTGCTCCGGTCTTACCAAGGTGGCGGTGCTTTGCGTTTAAGTCGCCAGAGTTCAGATACCCGGGCATTCGATAGCTGGTTCCGGTAAAAACCACGCCGTCCACTTCTTCTGACAGCCCCTGATTAAGCATGATTTGGCCGAGTAACGATCCCATGCTGTGGCCGAGAAAAACCAGTGGAAGGTCTGGCCTCTCTGACCGGATGCGGCGATGAAAGTCCGCGAGGGCTCGAAGGGTGGCGGGGAGGCCGCCCGGTCCAAGCCGGCCGAGCCTGGAGCTCTCCCCCCATTGGCCGAGTCCCGTCTGTCCGTGTCCTCGATAGTCCTGCGCCCACACCTCGAACCCGGCCTTGACCAGATCCTGGGCAAGTGGCTCGTACCGGCGGGCATGCTCGCCAAGTCCGTGCACCAGGTGAATTACCCCCTTTGGTTTTCGGGGACTCCAGCGATAGAAAAACGTCGTGACGCCGTCACGGTCGACAAACGAATCGTCGACGCGCTTTACCGGCCGTGGCATTAGGGCGCCTCGGAGCCCAGGAGATCAAACGCGACCGTGTGATGAACCGCTTCGGTATCGCTCGGGTGATACACCCCAGCTAAGACATCGCGCTGCAGTCTGCTGATTTCACTCGAGCGCTTGAATCCCCGACCTCCGTGGAGCCGGAGCGAGCCATCCACGACAGTGCGGGCGGTCTCCACCGAGCGGTGCTTCACCCCCGACAAGAGCCGGAACCACTTTGGTCCGTGTGGAGCCTGCGCCACGACATCGTCAGCCAATGTCCGAAGAGGCGCATCGAGAGCATCTACCGCCATCGCCATATCGGCTATTTGCCAACGAATATCCGGATCAGTCGCGTAGCTGGCTCCGTCTCGCCCCATACTCGTGCGGCTTCCCACTGCCTGAACAGCGAGCTCTAGTGCGCGCTCTGCAATGCCGACATACACCGCAGACACCAGGAGGAGGAAGTTCTTGAAAATCGCCCCGATAAAGGGGTCCGTGAGATCGCCCACTGGCACGACCCGCGCGAGCCTGGACTGGTCAACCCGCGCACCGTCTAACACGGTGGTGTGGCTCTGGGTCGCCCGCATGCCCAAGGTGTCCCAGTCGTCATGAATCGTGTAACCCTCGGTGTCGCGGGTAATGAACCCGTGCACAATCTGATCGTCCATCCGACCAAGGACACTCAAGCGAGTCCACGCGGGTGAGAGGGAGGTGAAGATTTTCTCCCCGGTGTAGCGATATCCCCCGTCAACTTTCTCTACTCGCGTCACCGAATCGGTCAGCACGCGGTCATTGCCTTTCTCGCTGACCCCGAATGCAAACAGCTCTCCCGCTTCTGCGTCATCGAGCACAAACTGCAGCGACTCATCTCCCTCGGCTGCCAGTGTCTGGGCCACCCCCATCCAGGTGAAGTGCATTCCAAGCCCCAAGGCTGTTGCAGGAGCGTGTGCTGCCAACAGCCGTTGGTCTGCCACCATCTGGTCTAAGGGACGTGGCCTTAAGTAACCAGCCGCGCGTAATTCATCAAGGTCTTCCTGGAAGAAACGATTGTCCTCGTCATATCCGGACGCCCGGCCCCGAATACGCTCCAGGAGCGGGGCATCGAGAACTGACTTGTTAGACACTGCTGCTCCGGTCCGAAGCGGAGCGCTCGATCGTGACACGTGGCTCGTCGAGGGACTCTGCCGTGTCGGGAGCGGCCGGGAAGACAAGCGCGGGATGTCTCACGGCGATCCCAAACGGAGCGCCAACCGCAGGCAGGAACGGCGCAGCAATTCTCGCCCGCACTCGAGTACCCGAGGGTTGCACTGCGAGCTCCACCAACGCGTCGTGCCCGGCATAGGCAATGGTCACCACTCTGGAATCCACCCCTGTGGCCTGTGGCACGAGCCATTCAGGGCGGAGTACGACCCGCACTTTCTCGCCGTGCCGCGGCTGGAAGCCTTGAGCACTGGCTGCCAGTTGGCCAAGTTCTGTGCTGACATGTCCCGAACAGCCATATCGGTCGGGCACTCCTTCACACGCTTCACGCTGACCACAGGTCTGGCAGTCAAGCGCGGTGTCTAGCCACTCGCCGTCGATCACGACTGTTTCGCCGACAAATGACGCCACCCACGGAGTGAGGGGCTTTTCATAGATCTCCCGAGGAGTTCCCACCTGAACAACCCGACCACCGTCCATCACCACGACCAGGTCTGCGAGGTCAAGTGCTTCTTCGCGGTCATGGGTCACGAGCAACGTGGTCGCATCCCGGCCTCGAAGCAGGGAGACGACTTCCCGACCGAGGGAATGACGCAAGACAGCATCCAGCGCACCAAAAGGCTCATCCAACAACACCACATCGGGGTCCGTCGCGAGCGCTCGTGCCAGTGCCACGCGCTGGGCTTGACCACCGGAGAGCTCATCGGGCATGCGGTGCAGCATTTCATCGAGCCCCACCAGGCTCGCGAGCTCATCGATCCGTTCGCTTCGACGACGGCCCTTCGGTAACGCAAAGCCAATGTTGTCGGCCACGCTCATATGGGGGAACAAAGACGTTTCTTGCGGAACCCACCCGATTCCTCGTTGCTCTGGGGGAATGTCGTTGCCGGGTCGGCTCACAATTCGGGAGCCCACGGTGATCGAGCCGGTGTCAACGCCTAACAGTCCGGCAATGGCGAGCAGCAGGGAAGTTTTGCCACAACCTGATGGTCCAAGGACGGCCACCACCGAGCCAGAGGGCACCACCAGCGAGACCTCGTCGAGGGCGACGTGGGTGCCGTAGGAGACGCTGACATCAGACACAGCCAGTGTGGTCATGTTGCTTCTCCTCTCTCACTTCGGGTCGCTGCTAAAAACATGGCGGGAATCGCGGCCACGAGTACCAGGATGGCGGCATAGGGGGCTGCTTGGGCGTATTCCACGGCCACCGTCTTCGTCCATAGCTCTGTGGCCAGGGTATTCATCCCGGTTGGGCGAAGAATGAGTGTGGCGGGGAGTTCTTTCATCGTGGCCACCATCACGAGCAACGCCCCGACGAGAATGCCGGGAAGGGCCAGGGGAAGTGTCACTCGGCGCCAGGCTCCAAAGGGTGTTTCTCCGAGACTCCTCGCGACCCGAATCAATGTGCCAGAGACACTTTCGATACTCGAGCGCGTGGCACCAATCGATTTCGAAGCAAACAGCACGGTGTAGCCAAAAACCAGGATGATGAGCGTTTGGTAGAGAACAGGCAGTGTTCCCAGTGTGAGAAAGACCAGTGCGAGCCCGACCACGATGCCGGGAAGAGCGTGGCTTAGATAGCCGAGGGACTCAATCGTGCTGACAAGCCGGCTCCGATATTTGGCGGCAAGAGCGGCAATCGGCAGGGCAATAAGTGTTGCGGTGACCGCCGCAGTCAGCGCCACCAACACGGTCCATCCGGTGGCTTCTGCGAGCCGAGCGGGGTCGATTGACGCCCGCGTCTCTGCCTGGAGGAGCCTCGAGACAAGCCCTGCCATGGGAATAACAATCCCAATGACGAACGGAACCAGCATGATGGCAAACAGGGTCTTACTGACCCAGGGAACCAAAGCTGGTCCCACCGGGCGCAATCTGCCAATAGCCACTTTCTTCTGTCCACGGAGGCGACGCTCTCCAAGAACACCCACGAGCGCAATCAGCACAATGAGAAGCGCCAGAACCGCCGCCTGGTTTCTATCAAAACTCGCGGAATACGCCGCATTGATCCCCCAGGTCAGGGTGTGGAATCTCAGCATCGCCACTAAGCCAAAATCACTGACGGTGTAGAGGAAGGTCAGTAGCGCTCCTGCCAGCGCAGCCGGTCGAATCTGTGGCCAGGTGGCAAGAAGAAAGGCTTGGAACGCACCACGGCCGAGAGTGCGGGCGACTCTTTCTTGTTCTCCTCCTACGCTGCGAAGAGCAGCCACCGTCGGCAACACCACATACGGCATGGTCACTGCACTCAAGAGAACCCAACTCGGCCCAAAGCCGGAGAGAGTGGGCCAGATCACGAGCCAGCCGTAAGAGGCGAGGTAGGAGGGCATCGCCAAGGGAAGGGCAGAGAGCACCAGCCACCACCGCAAGCGCGATATCCGCGACCGACTCAAGCCGACGGCGATCGCCACCCCGATAATCAACACGGTGGCACTGACTGCCAACCCGAGAACCACCGTATTGAGCGCGTACTCGCCAGCACGAGACGCCGTCACGATGGTGACAACGTCGGACCACGGCACTTCTGTCGCCCTGATAGCGAGGTACGCCATCGGAATCAGCACAACGACTGCGGCCATCAGGGCAGGCAGAGCCCGCCAGCCGGGACCTTGCGCGACGGTCTCGGCTGGACGCGAAGACGTACCTGACAGCGTCGCGGACATGGGTGTGACTTTACGCGAGGGGGCTGGAGTCGACTAGAGCAGCCCGAAGCGGGTGAGCAGGTCTGTGGTCACATCCAGGCTCTCCAGATCAGACAGGTCCAGCTCGGGTGTGACGAGGCTTTCCAGCTCGGGCAGACCCGCGGGAGCCTCAATTCCCTCCACCAGCGGGTACTCATACGTTGTCTCCACGAAGTAGGACTGCCCGGCTTCTGAAGTGAGATAGTCCACAAAGTCGATGGCGTCTTGGTCGAGCTGAGCGGGCGTCAGGATGCCGACGCCGGTGACATTCACGATGGACGTCGGATCTCCCACTTCGGTAAACCAGAGGCGAGACGCAAGGTTGTCCTCTCCCCGCTCTGCCTCTAACCGGTACCAGTAGTAGTGGTTAATCAGCCCCAGAGGAATAACCCCTGCCTCAACGGCCTCCAGGATGGGAGTGTTTCCCTCGAAGATTTCTGGGTCATTTGCCTTCAACGTGCTGACCCATGCCTCAGCGGCTCCCTCTCCCTCGATCACACGGTAGGCAGTGATGAAGGACTGGAAGCTGGCGTTAGTAGGTGCCACCCCCAGCTGGCCGGACCAACGGGGCTGCACCAGTTCATCCGCCGTGGTGGGGAGGTCTTCCTCGGACACGAGGTCTTGGTTGTACACAACGACTCGTGCCCGGCCGGTCACACCGACCCACGACCCGTCGGTCGAGGTGAAGCCCGCGGGTACCCGAGAGGTGATGTCATCAGGGAGAGTGGTAAAAAGACCTTCGGACCGAAGAGCTCCGAGCGCTCCGGCATCCTGTGAGAGGAACACGCCTGCCTGGGTCGCTTCGCCTTCCTCCAGCAACAGCGCAGCCATCTCGCCGGTATTTCCGTAGCGGACCTGCACCTCGATTCCAGTGGTTTCTTGGAACTGCTCAATCAGCGGTTGGACGAGTGTTTCGCTTCGGCCGGAGTACACCACGAGGAAATTGTCTGACTCTGGTTGCCCTTCGACCGCTTCAACCGAGCCCGCTTCTGGCTCTGTGGTTGTCTCCTCAACAGTTGACTCACTCGTGCTGGGCTCTGTCGGTGCACACCCGGCCAAGAGAACAACGGCAAGGGTTGCCAGGGCTGAGGGGCGAGCAAGGGACAGAGTCGTCAAGTTGTTCTCCTTGTAGTCACAACGGCTTGAACAACTTAGGTTAGCCTAACTTAACCTCAAAGGGCAAGTTGTTAGTGCGATCGAAAAGCCGCCACGTCGCCCAAGGCGCCCTCGAGCTGATCCATGGCAAAGTGCACGTCTCGCTCAGTCACAATCAATGGAGGAGCAAAACGAAGAGTCGACCCGTGAGTGTCCTTCGTCAGCACACCGCGACCCACAAGGGCTTCAGCTACTTCACGACCAGTCGCGAGCTCCGGATCGATATCCACACCGGCCCAGAGGCCCTCTTGGCGAATGCCGACTACTCCGCGTGGCCCCATCGACTCCAGACGCTCTCGCATCACTCGACCAAGCTCTTTCGCTGAGGCTTGAAGAGAGCCAGGCTCCAGCAATTTCACCACTGCCCGACCGACTGCCGCGGCCAACGGATTTCCTCCGAATGTCGAGCCATGCTGTCCAGGGTGAATCACACCCATCACATCCGCGCGACCGGCGACTGCACTGACAGGAAGCAAGCCTCCACCCAGCGCTTTCCCCATGATCACCATGTCGGGCTGAACCCCCACGTTCTGCACTTGGAGAGTGGCGCCGGTGCGGCCGAGACCCGACTGAATCTCGTCGGCAATAAACAGCACATTGTTCTCGGCGGTAATCCGTCGCACCTCAGGTAGGTAGTCAGCCGGTGGAATCACGATTCCGGCCTCACCCTGAATGGGCTCCAGCAACACCGCGACAGTGTCTTTGGTGATCGCTTGTCTCAGCGCATCGGCATCGCCATACGGGACCGCGGTGAACCCGGGGAGGTAGGGGCCAAAATCGTCCCGGGCATCGGGGTCAGTCGAGAAGCTCACAATGCCTAACGTCCGGCCGTGGAAGTTGTTATTGGCAACGATGATGTGTGCGCGGTTAGACGGCACCTCTTTCACCCGGTAACCCCACGCGCGCGCAATCTTCACCGCTGTTTCCACCGCCTCAGCGCCGGTGTTCATCGGCAACACCATGTCCTGTCCCACCAGGGCTGTGAGTTCCTCCGCGAAAGGTCCGAGTTGGTCGTTGTGCACCGCTCGCGAGGTCAGACTTAATGTTCGGAGCTGCTTCTTGACAGCTCGGACCAAAGCCGGGTGCTGATGTCCGAAATTCAGTGCCGAATACGCGGCAAGGCAATCCAGATACTTGGTGCCGTCCACATCCCAGACCCACTGAGCCCGGGCTTTCTTCACGACAACGGGAAGCGGGTGGTAGTTGTGGGCGAGAACAGAAGATTCGCGCCCAATCAGGTCTTGTGTGCGAGGTGACGGCGCGTGGGTATACGCGACTAGCTCCTCAGTTCCAGCGTGCAGCACTTCACACCTCCCCCACCGAGTAGTAGTTCGGACAGGTTAACTCCCACAGTCTGGAAACCACGTGCGTCGATTTCTTGTCGCAGAGTCCCAGCCTGCTCAGCCATGACAACGTGCCGTCCGTCGCTAAAGAGGTTGAGCCCGAGAACTGCGGCGTCTTCTTCCGTTGCCCGAATCGCGTCAGGGAAGCGACGTTCGAGTTCATCGCGGGAGGCCTCATCAAACGCTTCTGGGAAGTAGGCGATGGTCTCATCGTCGAGCACGGCAAGCGCGGTGTCGAGGTGGTAGAAGCTGGGGTTAATCAATCGAAGGCTCACCACTTCGCGTCCGAACACCTTGGCCAACTCTGCGTGGGCTTCTTCGTCGCTTCGGAAACCAGACGCCGCCAGGATGACGTCACCAACGAGCAGGAAGTCTCCCTCACCCTCGTTTAACGAGGCAGCGGGCCGAGGGGTAAACCCGAGGGTCTCAAGGTGGTCGAGATACGCAGGACCTTCTGGCTGACGTTCTGGATAACGGAAGCGCGCGCCGTAGGCGATTCCGTCGAGAACAAATCCACCGTTCGCGGCGTAGACCATGTCGGGTAGGCCCGGCAGGGGGTCAATGAGTTCGACATCGATTCCGAGATCACGGTAGGCGTCGTACAGCGTTTGCCACTGTGCTTCGGCAAGTCGCTGATCGGTGGGGTTTTCGGGAAACATCCACGGATTAATTCGGTAGCTGACAGTGAAGTGGGTTGGTCGACACATCAGCACACGCTTTGGCTGGGCGACCCGCTCTTTAGAGGCGGAGGTTACGGGAACAGTGATTGTCATACGAGGAGTGTCCCACGCAATAGCCCCGCAAAAAATGCTCTTCTGCGCTCTTTTCTGGCTTTTTTACCCCGCCTTACGCAATAAATATGCGTATTCTTCCCCCATGGACACTTTGGACCGGAAAATCATTTCTCACCTCCGCGACGATGCCAGGGCGAACTACCAAGACATCGGCCACGACATCGGATTGTCGCCCTCGGCCGTGAAGCGACGGGTCGATAAATTGCGGCAGGACGGCACCATCAGACGCTTCACGGTGGATGTGGACCCCGCGGTCGATGGTCTCGGAGTGTCAGCGTATGTGGAGCTGCACTGTCGGGGAACAGTCTCGCCCAACGAACTAAAACGTCTGCTGGATTCAGTCCCCGAAGTCGTGGGTGCCGGGACGGTCAGCGGAGACGCTGACGCGATTGTTCACATGCGTGCCACAGACATTCAGGCCCTCGAAGAGGCCATCGAACGAGTTCGTCTCGCCCCGAACGTCGAGTTCACCAAGAGCTCGATTGTGCTCTCTGAGCTCATTGACCGGGACTAAACAGCGAGCTCCAAGAACCGCGGATCAGGCGCGCCGAAACGGTGGCCGGTGATGGACACCGCTTGCTCGTGAAGGAACGGCAACAACTCGACTCTGCCCGCCACGGTGGGGGCGTCTCCCCACACCGCAACGGCCGGGTTTCCATCGAAGTGCACGTTCATCACACTGGTGTTGCCGCCCAACAACCGAATTCGCTCTGGCGGGTTCAGTCGCACCCTCTCCACGAACTGAAGCTCGGTCTCTTCGGTGTAGCTCGCAAGGCGCATGGACCCTCGGCCCAAGCGGTCACGCAACGCCTCGGGCAAGCCGTCGGTTGTCGAGAGATGAACCGCTGCTCCGGCTCGAAGACCGGCGCCGAGAACGCGCAGGATGTCCACCAGTGGTGTTAACGACGATGCCCGCACCGTGGCCTCAAAAGGCCGATACCGGAACACGTTTCTCTCCACACCGACCTGGCTCACATCCGAGCTCACGCCGAAATGCTCCTGCCACGCGAGCTCATCGTTTCGCCACGACCGCAAAAGCACATCGCGATCGGCGGCTGATAACCGATCTCCTGCTGCGTCAATCAAACCCCGCAACTCGTCGTGGATTGCGTGCTCATCGGCCACGCTGTTGTCCGTTGCTGAATCACTGTGGAACGTCCCGAAGCCGAAGAGATAGTTCGGTCCGCCCGCTTTGGCGGTGGGTCCCACGGCCGACTTTTTCCACCCGCCAAATGGCTGGCGGCGCACAATCGCTCCCGTGATGCCTCGGTTCACGTACAGGTTCCCGGCCTGAACTCGATCGAGCCAGAACGACACTTCGTCGGGATCCAGCGAATGAATGCCCGCTGTCAGGCCGTAGTCAACGGCGTTTTGCATCTCCACCGCCTCGGCCAGCGTTTTCGCCTGCATGATGCCAAGGACCGGACCGAAGTACTCCGTGCGGTGGAATTCACTTCCTGGTTGCACGCCAACCCGAACTCCGGGGGACCAGGACCGCTCAGTGTCATCAAGTTGCTTCGGTTCCACAAGCCACCGCTCGCCTGGTCCAAGCTCAGTCAGACCGCTTCGAAGCTTTGCCGAGGGCGGATCAATAATGGGGTTCATCACCACCGCGGGGTCACTGGGCCACCCCACTCGCAGGGTGTTCACCGCATCGGTGAGCTGCCTCCAGAACCTGTCGGAGCTCGCTGTTGACCCCACCAGGATTGCCAGCGATGCCGCAGAGCATTTCTGCCCAGCGTGTCCAAAGGCGCTCTTCACCAGATCCGCGACCGCTAAATCAATATCGGCACTTGGTGTGATGATCAGCGCGTTCTTCCCACTGGTCTCCGCGAGGATCGGCAAATCAGCTCGCCAGCTCCTAAACAACTGAGCCGTCTCAAACCCACCAGTCAGCACAACTCGGTCGGCCTGAGGGTGGGACATCAAGGCCCGCCCAAGCTCACCCTCGGTCACATCGGCGAGGTGCAAGACATCTTTCGGCACACCGGCTGCCCAGAGGGCCTCCACCATGACCGCAGCACACCGCCGGACCTGCGGGGCGGGCTTGATAATCACGGCGGAGCCAGCTGCGAGAGCAGAGGTCACCGACCCGGTGGGAATGGCGACCGGGAAATTCCACGGAGGAGCGACAATCGTCAACTTTGCCGGCTCGAAACTGATCCCATCAAGCCGCTCGAGCTCCAATGACGAATGGGCGTAATAGCGGCAAAAGTCGATAGCCTCACTGATTTCCGGGTCAGACTCCTGCAGGGTCTTTCCCGCCTCCTGCATCATCACCGAGAGGATGTCTCCTCTGCGCACGCCAAGCTCCGCGGCTGCCTTCATCAGAATTTTTGCCCGAGCCTCTGCGCCTGTTTCAGCCCACTTCTGACCGCCAGCGCGCATTTTGTTGACGAGGTTGTCAATGCGAATTCGACCCTCAATAGGACCGAGGTCATCAGAAATAGCCCCGGCCTTCAAAGTCGACAGGCCCGCCTGCGCCCCGCGCTTCGAGCGTGAGTGCCGATAGATGTCCCTGGCCCACTGCTGGTTCGCGGGCAAAGCCAGATCGGTGTCCGGTTCGTTGTGGAATGTCTCTGCCGAGGGAACCGAGCGTGGCAGCTTCTCCTCCAGGCGATTCTGAATGCGCTGACGTGCCGGTTCTTTCGCCGTCATGTTCTCCAAGGATCGACGGAAGCGATCCTCTTCTCGCTGGAAGATCTCCTCATGAGAGTGGAGGTCGAACACCGCTGACATGAAGTTCTCGGGGCTTGCGTTCTCGTCCAACCGGCGAACCAGATAGCCGACAGCCGCGTCGAATTCGTGCGAGTGAACAACCGGGGTGTAAAGAATCAGCGGCCCCACTGTTTCTCGAACCGCATCAGCCTGGTCGGGGGCCATTCCCACCAACATCTCAAAGTCAACGTGCTCACGGACTCCGCGACGCTCGGCGAGCAAGTGCGCGTAGGCAAGGTCGAAAAGGTTGTGACCGGCAACACCCACGCGAATAGCTTTGGCGTGAGCCGGGCGGAAAGCCCACTCGATGACGCGTTTGTAGTTGGTGTCGGATTCTTCTTTGCTCGGAAGGACTGCCACCGGCCAATCGTGAAGCGCGGCGTCCACCTGCTCCATCTGCAGGTTGGCTCCTTTCACGACGCGAATCTTCAGTTGGGATCCGCCGTTGTCGACTCTTTTTGTCGCAAAAGCGTTCAGACGCTTCACCGCGTCCAAGGCCTCAGGCAAATAGGCCTGAATCACAATTCCGCCGTAGTAGTTCTTCAAGCTCTTGCGGTCCAGCACCTTCTGGAACACGTCAAGAGTCATCTCGAGGTCGCGGTATTCCTCCATGTCCAGGTTGATAAACGTCGGGGGTGAGGTGGCAGCGGCCTTTTCATAAAGCGGAACGAGTGTGTCCACCACGCGCTCCACGGTGTGGTCGTAGCTCCACATCGATAGCTGCGCCACAACAGACGAGACCTTGACAGAGACGTAGGTCACATCGTCGCGGTCAATGAGGCGCTCAATTCCTTCGAGGCGTTTGGCTGCCTCACCGTCTCCCAGCACCGCTTCCCCAAGGAGGTTGATGTTCAGCTGATCGCCCTTCTTCGTAAGGTGCTTCAACGTGCGCTCCAGGGAGGAGTCACTCGCGTCGATGATCAGATGTCCGATCAGGCCTTTGAGTGCCATCCGGGCAATCGGAACCACAATGAAGGGAAACAGCGGCGCGAAGACGGCCGCTGTCTTCAGCAAGAGTCGAAGGATTCCTCGGAGAAAAGCCGGCGGGTTCGACCCCAATTCCCGAAGCGCCTCGGCCGCCACCTTCAAGTCTTCGGGTCGTAGGACCCGGTCGACGAATCCGAGCGCGAATTGGGGCCCATCGGGGTCTTTGAGAAGGTCGGCTAGGCGCTGCGAGCTTGCGTGAGGGCGGCGGTGCAACTGCTGGGCTCGAGTAAGCCACGACCTGACCTGGGCGACAGAATCGTCTGCCAAGTCTTTTGCTCCGCGCACGCCGGTCGCGCTCTTGGTGGTTCTCTTGTCCTCTTTGACCGTCATCGACATACCACGAGGGTAGGGGTTATGAGCTGACTATGCAGTCCACACCCTTCTCGCCCCCGACAGTGTGCAGATAGGCAGCAAATCTCTGCGGCTTAGGCGCCTCGGCGCGGCATTCGGAAGTCGTCGAACTCTCCGAACTCGCCAAACTCTCCGAACTCGGAGCCCAGGCTCACGAGCAAGGCCGTCCATCCGACGATGGCCAAAATGCCCAACACCATCAAGGTGGCACTGACGGCAACAGCAACCTTTGCCGGCACATTCGACCGTCCAACTTTGTTGGACCAGACCCAGGCAATGATTCCCATGATGAGCCCGGGAATCTGCAAGAAGAAGGAAAGAACAAGAGCCACGACACCAAGTGTCCGACCGGGGTATTCAGCCAAGTTCTGATCTTCGCTCTGAGCGGTCACTTCGTCGACTTTTTTCTCCGTGGCCACGTTCACTCCTTCAGCTCTCTATGGGATTCCCAGACTAAAGCTCTCGGGTTACAGGCGAGGGCAAGTTTCCCCACAGGCGAACTCTTCGCCGTGGCTCGGGGCAAGACCAGAAGGCACCAAGATAGAAGGGTGCGATTAGCAATCATGACAAGCGGCGGTGACGCGCCCGGTTTGAACGCTGTGATTAGAGGGGCAGTCCTCGCGGGCGAGCGCACCGGGGGACACAGTTTCGTGGGCTTCCGTAATGGCTGGAAAGGGGTTGTCGAAGGAGACACCACCCCGTTATCCCGACACGAAGTGAAGGGAATCAACAAACTCGGCGGAACCATTCTTGGCACTAGCCGAACTAACCCCAACGATCACGGCGGTGCCGACCGCGTCAAGGAGGTCCTCGCCGACGCCGGGGTGGATGCTCTTATCGTCATTGGCGGAGAGGGAAGTCTCGCCGGTGCAAAAGAACTGGCAGATCAAGGTGTGCCAATTGTTGGAGTGCCGAAGACAATCGACAACGACCTCGACGGAACGGACTACACCTTCGGTTTCGACACTGCCGTCGGAATCGCCACTGAGGCGATGGACCGGCTGCGAACAACTGGTGATTCTCATTCGCGGTGCATGGTGGCAGAAGTCATGGGCCGGAATGTTGGCTGGATTGCCCTGAACTCAGGCCTCGCCGTCGGGGCTCACCTCATCCTCATTCCTGAACGGAAAACGTCGATGGACGAAATCACCCACTACGTCAAGGGTGCTTTTGATCGTGGACGGGCACCGCTTGTCGTGGTGGCAGAAGGATTCCAACTCGCGTCGATGGACGAGGCGTACTCGACTCTTGGCACAGATGCGGCCGGCCGGCCGCGTCTCGGAGGCATTGGAACAATGCTTGCGCCGATGATTCAAGACGCCACCGGAATCGAGTCGCGAGCCACCACTCTCGGGCACATTCAGCGAGGGGGAACCCCAAGTGCCTTTGATCGCGTCTTGGCGACCCGTTTCGGGATGGCCGCCGTCAATGCGGCTGTCGCAGCCCAATGGGGTCACATGGTGTCGGTCCGGGGAACAGACATTGTCGTCGTCAACCTCTCTGAAGCGATCGGGTCGTTGAAAGTTGTCCCGCCCGAGCGCTATGACGAGGCTGCGCTGCTGTTTGGTTAGTCGTCTCGACTAAAGATTGCCCATCCGAGTAGACCGAGCACGGCCGCGGCGACTGCCGTTCCACCGAGGGTCCATGCAGCCGGATGCCTCTTCGCCGAGTGTTTGGCCCAGTCTCGAGCGATACGCCACACGTACTGGGGCATGAAGCGCGACTCAATCTCGTCCAAGTGGCTTCCGAGCCGGTCTCTGGCGTCTCCCGCTCGACGGACGTCTGCCTTAAGACTCATTGCCGGATGACCTCTGGGTCCTGCGGTCTCCTCGAATCCGAGCAATGTCCTCTCGAACGGACTCGATTGTTCGACGTGGGACTGGTGACTTCGTCCTGCTAACCAGCCCGGCACCAATCACAAACAGAAGTATCGCCACCAGCAACACCACCGCGGCCAGGATTAATGCAGCCGCCCACACGGGGAGCACAAGCGACAGTGCATAGACGCCAGACACCACGAGCAGGAACCCCACGAGTCCGAGCAGGGAAAAAGCCACCGCGATAAGGCCCAGTCCAACTCCTGTCCCCTTGAGACGTTGGACGAGCTCTTTCCTCAGTAGCTCCAGTTCCGCCCGAACCAGCTCGCCGAACAGATAGGGAAGTTCGGTAATGAGCTGGAACAGCGTCTGCTTTCCTCGACGCTCAGCCATTTATTCCGCCGCGCCCCCGCGTCGACTCTTCACCTGGCTGGCGACTTTCTTGGCTGTTGCTTCAACGCGCTCAACCGTTTCCGGCGCAAGGCCGCGTACGTAGTCCTCGGCACGGTGAACTTGGGTTTGCACGCGCGGATTCGTCCACAGTCGCTCCGCTCCTGCGCGCAATTGTTCGTAACGCTCTCGGCCGGCACGAGTGCCAAAGACATAGCCAATAGCAAGTCCCAGCAGAAACATGATGTTCGACTTCATCGCTGACCTCCTTGGATGTATTCCGTTAGCGGCATAAGTCTATTTGCCCCCAGAGTAGCTGGGTTTTCCGTCAATTACCAGATGGAGACCCGTCGCTCCGGCTCCAGCCAAAGCCCATCTGCCTCGGACACGTCGAAGGCTTCATAAAACTCGGGCAGGTTCCGCACAATTTGATTGCATCTGAACTCTGCTGGTGAATGCGGATCAATCTGAAGCAGTCTCTTGGCCTCCTCATCGCGAGCAGCAAGGCGCCAGGACTGTGCCCACGAGAGAAAGAAGCGCTGCGCTCCACTCTGTCCATCAACCTCTGGCGGCTCGGTCCCGCCGAGAGAGAGAAGGTAGGCCTTCCAGGCGATCCCCAAGCCTCCTAAATCCCCAATGTTTTCTCCGAGCGTGAGCTCCCCATTGACCTTGTGGCCTGGAAGCTGCCGAGGCTCCAGCTCGGCAAACTGAGACACCAGCTCTGCAGTCAACTCCTCAAATCGTGCTCGATCAGCCTCTGTCCACCAATCGACAAGACGTCCAGCTCCATCAAACCGAGAACCTTGGTCGTCGAACCCGTGACCAATTTCATGTCCGATGACTGCGCCAATACCGCCATAATTTGCCGCAGCATCACGACTGGGGTCGAAAAATGGGTATTGCAATATCGCGGCCGGAAAGACTATTTCATTGAAGCCCGGGTTGTAATACGCATTCACTGTCTGGGGGGTCATGAACCACTCGTCGCGGTCGACTTCTCGCCCAAGCTTCCCGACCTCTCGCCGAAACTCGAACTCGGCCGAGGCCTCCAGGTTGCCGATGAGGTCATCGGAGTGAACTGTCAGTGTCGAATAGTCCCGCCAACGCTCGGGGTATCCAATTTTGGGTCGAAAGGTAGCGAGTTTCTCCAGGGCCTTGGCTTTTGTCGTGTCCGACATCCAGTCCAACGACTCAATGCTCTGTCGGTATGCCTCCAGCAGATTGCTCACGAGCTCATCCATCAGTGCTTTTGATTCCGGGGGGAAGTGTCGCTCGACATAGATTTGGCCGACCGCCTCCCCGAGGATTGATTCGGTGAAGGCCACCGCTCGCTTCCACCGAGGCCGAAGCTCAGGAGTCCCGCTTAGCGTTCGTCCAAAGAAATCAAAGTGGGCATCGACGAGATCGTCGCTGAGATAACCAGAGAGAGACCTCATCACCTGCCACTGCAACCACGCAGAGAGGTGGTCTCCGGATAACTCCTCCCACAGAGTTGGCCACGCCTCGACGGCAGAAGGTTGCCGAATCACCAACTCCTGCACGTGCTCGCGAGGCAGTTCAATTTCATCAAGCCACATCCGGAGCGGGAATCCAGAGGTCGCCCCCTCCCACTCCTCAAGCGTCATCAAGTTGTAGGTGGCCTGTGCATCCCGGCACCGCACTTGGTCCCAATGAGTTGAAGCGATTCTGGTTTCAACTTCCATCACGAGCTCGGCGAAGCGGGGAGGAAGGTCGCCGCCCACCATTCCGGCGATCCGATCTAGGTGGCGGACAAAAGCGTCTCGGATTTCTGCAAAGTCATCCTCCCGGTAGTAGGACTCATCGGGAAGAGACAGCCCGCCCTGCTCAACAAAAACGATGTAGCGGTCTGGTTGGCCAGGGTCATTGTCAATAAACAGCTGCCAAAGCCCTTGGCTCCCACGCTTTTCTGCCTTGGCCATCTGGCGCAGCAGCTCCGTCTTATCCGAACCTGCTGACTGGATTGGCCTGAGCCGCTCATGGAGGGGTTCGTGCCCGAGCGCATTAATCCGCTCCTCATCCATAAAGCTGCGGTAGGCATCCCCTACTTTCCGCTGGAGAGTCCCCTCAGCTGCGTCAACAGCCTCCTTGGCGATGGTGTGAACCTGACGTTCGGCTTGCTCAGCCAGGAGACTAAACGCCCCATACATCGACTTGTCAGGCGGAATTGGATGGTCATCGAGCCACTGCTGGTTCACATGGCGAAACAAATCATCGGCAGCACGGATGTCCGAATGGAGCGACGATAACTCCAATCCACTCGCTGGCGACACGGCATGATTCGCTTTGGGCATCCTCGAAGCCTACGTCGCTGGCCTTGTGGCTGACTGGGGGTAGCGTGGCGCTGTGCGCGCAGGGGTGAACAAAACAATCCTGGGCCTCGCGCTTCCCGCTCTCGGAGCGTTGATTGCTGAGCCCCTGTTCCTGTTGACCGATACGGCCATGATTGGACACCTCGGTTCGACACCACTCGCCGCACTGGGTCTCGCGGGGACCATTCTCCAGACCGTGGTCGGCTTGCTGATATTTCTCGCCTATGCCACCACCCCATTCGTCGCGCGACGACTGGGCGCGGGGGATTCACGAGGAGCACTAGCAGCTGGGGTGGACGGGATCTGGCTGGCTCTACTACTGGGCGTAGTCATGGCAATGGCTGGCTTTGCATTCGGCTCATCGGTTGTCACGTGGTTCCAGGCTGAGAACGCTGTGTCGTCAGCGGCGACCACCTACCTGACCATTTCGTGGTGGGGTTTACCCGGCATGCTCCTTGTCCTCGCCGCGACTGGGGTTCTGCGCGGACTACAAGACACCATGACTCCGTTTGTTGTCGCGGCGGTCGGGTTTGGGGCAAACATCGTCTTGAATGCCGTCCTGATTTACGGCGTGGGTCTGGGGCTCGTGGGCTCGGCGATCGGCACCGTCATTGCCCAGTGGGCGATGGCCGTGTGGCTGGTTGCGGTAGTCATCAAACAGGCAATCAGTGAAGGCGCATCGTTGCGTCCAGGCAGTGCGGGGGTGTTCCGGGCGGCTCAGCTCGGAGGGTGGTTATTTGTCCGGACTGTGAGCTTGCGCGCTGCCCTTGTGGGAGCCACCGTCGTCGCCACTCAACTCGGCACAGAAGACCTCGCCACCTGGCACGTCGCATTCACCGTGTTCAGCTTGATCGCCCTAGCACTCGATTCACTGGCGATAGCCGCGCAGACGCTGATTGGCAACCGGCTGGGCGCAAGCGACCGTGAGGGAGTCCACGAGGTTCTTCGCACCACCATTAGGTGGGGAATCCTCGCAGGGGCAGTATTCGGGCTGCTGTTGATTGCGGCCTCGCCCCTCTTCCCGATTGCTCTGACGTCAGACCCGGTGGTGCGGAGCATGCTGACGCCCGTGTTTGTTGTCCTCGGACTGGCCATGCCACTTGGCGGCTACGTCTTTGTGCTTGACGGCGTGCTGATGGGAGCGGGAGATGGTCGGTACCTGGCGATCACAGGCCTTATCAACCTTGCGAGTGTTGTGCCGTTTTTCTGGTTGACCCTTGCCGTAGCGGGTGGCTCTAGTGTGGTGTGGCTGGGGGTGACAGCGCTCCAAGCAAGTGTTGGATTTGGGTACCTAGGGGCCAGAGCCCTCACGCTCGGTCTGCGAGCGCACGGAGACAAGTGGATGGTGATGGGTGTCGACAACCGCTGAACTGAACACCCTCAAGAGACGCCGGCTCGGCGTCTTCTGGATATTTGGAATCAATGGCCTGATTCTTGCCACCTGGTTATCCCGGATACCTGGAATCCGCGACAACCTAGGCGTCTCAACTATTGAGGTGGGTTTCTTCCTGTTTGGCACGGCAGCCGGGGCGTTGACCGGGCTCGCCTTCGCCTCCCATGTCATCGCATGGCTGGGTGAGAGAAAAACCATCCTGTGGTTTGCCACGTTGTCGATCGCTGTCGTGGGTCTGGTGGGTCCCGTGAGTGCCGTGTTCTCCTCGCTGTTGATCGCGACGGCGACGATGTTCTTTTTCGGTGTCGGCACCAGTGTTGCCGATGTGTCGATGAACGTCGAAGGTGCGGACGTCGAAAAGAAGATGGGCAGAAACTTGATGCCCTGGTTCCACGCATTGTTTTCGCTAGGGACCGTGGCAGGTGGCGGAGTATCCGCGCTTGCAAGCGCCTCAGGTGTTGGGGTGGAAATTCATTTCCCAGTGATGGCGCTGATTTTGATTGGTCCCACGATCTACAGCGTCTACCTCATGGGTGGTCCTTCTGGTTCCACGGCTGACCCAGAAAAACCAAGCACTGTCGGCTCACGGCTCGCGGTCTGGAAAGAACCACGAACCGTGTTAATCGGAATCGTTGCTCTGAGCATGGCTTTTGCAGAAGGCTCGGCGAACGATTGGCTGCCCCTCGCCATGGTCGATGACCGCGGATACTCGAACGCTGAAGGGGCTTTGTGGTTTGTCTTGTTCACCGGCGCAATGACAATCGGGAGGATCGCCGGAGTCCCGTTGCTCGATCGATTCGGGCGGGTGCCTGTTCTCGCTGGCAGCGCGATTGCCGCGCTGATTGGCCTCAGCACAGTGATTCTGGTGCCGTTTTTCTGGGCAAATATTGTGGCGGTGGTCTTGTGGGGGCTCGGCACGGCGCTGGGCTTCCCGGTCGCAATGTCGGCGGCTGCTGACGACCCCGAAGGAGGTCCCGCGCGAGTGAGCGCAGTCGCCACCATCGCCTACGCCGCTTTCCTCATCGGTCCTCCACTGATTGGTGGTCTTGCCGAGGCCTTCAGCATCCTCAATGGCCTGTGGAGCGTGGCCATTTTGGTTGCGATCGGCTTGCTCGTCACTCCCGCGACGAAGCCGCTCCGGACTGCGAGTACTGAGTGAGAGTTGTCATTGCCACCTGCTCAGTCGACTACGCCGGTCGACTAAACGCCCACCTGCCGCTCGCCACCAGGCTTCTGATTGAGAAAAACGACGGGAGTCTGCTGATCCACTCAGACGGCGGAAGTTATAAGCCGCTGAACTGGATGTCGCCGCCGTGCGTCATCGACTCCATCGAGCCAGATGAGCCCGCCAAAGAAGCAGGTGTCACCGAGCTTTGGAGGGTGACTCACCAGAAGACAGCCGACACCTTGGTGGTCAGCATCCACGAGATTCACAGCGATATTCACCATGACTTGGGCGAGGACCCAGGCCTGATTAAGGAAGGCGTGGAGTCCGAGCTCCAGCGATTGGTTGCCGCACAGCTAGGGTCTATCGGCGACGGCCTGAGCCTGATTCGGCGCGAATACCCGACCGCTATCGGTCCGATTGACGTGCTCGCCCGGTCCGAAGACGGACAGACAGTAGCCATTGAAATTAAGCGCCGCGGGGAAATTGACGGGGTAGAGCAGCTCACCCGCTACCGCGAACTCTTGGATCGAGACCCTCACCTCCGGCCTGTGCGAGCGGTATTTGCCGCCCAAGAAATAACCCCCCAGGCAAGAACCTTGGCCACAGATCGAGGAATCGACTGCGTCGTGTTGGACTACGACGCCCTGCGCGGCGCAGATGTTCCAGACGACACTCTTTTCTAAGAGAGAACTCGCGGGAAAGCGCGCACAAGAGCCATTTACACTGAGCCGGTGAGCCACTACGACACCATCATTCTGGACCTCGACGGCACCCTGGTGGATAGCGCACCCGGCATCACCCAGTCGATTGCTCACACGCTTCGCGAGATGGACCTTCCTGTTCCTTCAATGTCAGAGCTCCTGCACTGGGTCGGTCCACCCCTGCCCCAATCGTTCCGCGACAAAATGGGATTGTCACCCGGCGATGTCGACCACGCCATCTCGATCTATCGCGAGAGATATCTGAATGTCGGTGCCTATGACTCGAAGCTGTTTGACGGAATCGGCCATCTCCTTCGAGACCTGCGAGACGACGGCCGGCAACTCGCAATCGCCACCTCGAAGCCCCGAACGCCGGCCACATTAATGCTCGAGCACTTCACCCTCGTGCCATTTTTTAACGTGATTGCTGCCGCGGCCGACGACGAGTCGAGGGGAGAAAAACACCTCATCATCGGTGACGCCCTGCACGAGTTAAACGGCTCGGTCTCCAATCTCGGACGGGCCGTCATGGTCGGAGACCGGATCCACGACGTCGAGGGCGCGGTAACTCACGGATTGGACAGTGTCGCGGTGCAGTGGGGATATGGCACTCCAGACGAATGGTCTGCCGCGACTCACCAAGCATCAACACCCCGCCAACTTCGAAGCCTGCTGGGGCTCCCAGCGCCCCGCGCCGGAATGCCCGTGCTCGGGCAATAGTCGGGAGACGTCATGGAACCGCAATGGGACCGCCTAGAGGACTTACCGCTGAGGTTTGTTGTCCCCGACGGATGGCGTGAACCACACCCTGAATGGGTGTCACTGCATCAAGGCTTCATCCCGCCGGAGGGATGGCAACCCTATCCAGAGTGCACTCCTGCTCCCCCGCAGTGGCCCTTTTGGGAAGAAAACGGAGCAGCGTGGTACAGCTTCTTCCGGTACCACGCCCCACCTCCTTCCCGGGCAATCGGCTGGTGGTTTGCCCTCAGCGCAGCGGGGCTCTTCACCGTCACCGTCGCCCCATTTGCTCTCGGTTATCCCGCGTTTGTCGTGCCTGGTCTGATTGCTCTGGTTGCCTTAGTCATTGGCGTCAGAGGGCTTATCCGAACTCTTCGAAAGAGCACACACTGGGTGGGAAACGATCCGCTGGAGCGTGTGCGCAAGTGGTCCGACTCGAGGCGGGAAGAGTTCTTTCGCGAGGCCTACGACGCGTTTCGTCTCGAAAGCGACTCAGAAATTAGTCGCGCTGAATTTGAGCGCGGGATGTACCAGAGGTGGTGGCGCGGAAGCCCCGCAGCCGAAGCGAGTTAGACACCACAAACACCGACGAGAAAGCCATCGCTGCCCCCGCAATCAGAGGATTCAACAGTCCCGCCATTGCCAGTGGAAGAGCGATCACGTTGTAGGCAAAGGCCCAAAACAGGTTGCCCCGAATGGTGTTCAGAGTCTTCCGCGCCAGAAGCAGGGCGATTGGCACCTGCTCGATATCGCCCCGGGTAATCGTGATGTCGCCTGCCGACATCGCCTGGTCAGTCCCAGAACCGAGAGCAATACCGACATTCGCAGTGGCAAGTGCAGGCGCGTCGTTAATTCCATCGCCCACCATGGCCACTCTGTGGCCAGCCGCCTGCAAATTCTGGACAGCCTCTACTTTCCCTTCGGGCGTGACTTCGGCAATGACGGTGTCGATCCCAAGCTCTCCGGCGACTCGATGGGCAGCGCCGGCGGAGTCCCCGGTGAGCAACACCACGTCATTGCCCTGCTGTCGCAGTGCATCAACTGTCGCTCGCGCCGCCGGTTTGGCCGCATCCGAGAGAAACACAGCGCCCCAGGCAACACCCTCGACCGCGAGCCACACGCCAGTGAACCCGGACGACTCGTCCTGATCAACGACAGCCGACAGCCCCTTGGGAATCTCCACTCCTTCTGCCTGCAACCAGGCACGCTTCCCCGCCATCACGGCCTTGCCAGCGTGAGTGGCGGAAACTCCAAAGCCGGCGTGCGCCACCGAATCGCTCACCACCGCAGGAGTAATCTCCGGATGAGCTGATCTCACCGCATCAGCAATCGGATGACTGGAAGCCGCTTCGACTCCCAGCAACACTTGCCAAAACTCATCCTCAGCAACATCAGCAATTTCCGTTCGCACCACGCTCATCTCTCCGGTGGTGAGCGTTCCGGTCTTGTCCATCACCACCGTGTCAACATGGCGGCTCTGTTCAAGTGCTTCCGGTCCTGAGAGGAGGATCCCAAGCTCGGCCCCTCTGCCTGTTCCAGCGAGGAGGGCGGTTGGGGTGGCAAGACCCAGCGCACACGGGCAGGCAATGATGAGTGTGGCGACTGCTGCCCGGAAAGCCCACTCCGCGGACGGGCCCCAAATCAACCAACCGGCGAGTGTGAGCAGCGCGAGCACGATAACAATGGGCACAAAGACCGACGAGATGGCATCGGCCAAGCGCTGAGCGCGGGCCTTCCCGTTTTGGGCCCGCTCGACAATCGTGGCCATCCTCGCCAAATGGGTGTCGGCTCCGACTCGCGTCGCTTCGATGACGAGCCGGCCGTGGGCATTGATTGTTCCGCCGATCACACTGTCACCTGGGTTTACTTCGACCGGCACAGATTCACCGGTCACAAGACTCCGATCAACCGCTGACTGGCCTTCGCGCACAATGCCGTCAGTGGGAATCCGATCACCCGGCCTCACCACACACAGCGTTCCTACGCTCAGTTGATCGATTGGTATTACTTGCTCGAGCGCGATGGGACCATCGGGTCCTGGAACCTCACGGAGAATGCGCGCCTCGTGGGCACCAGCGCTCAACAGGGCTTGGAGCGCTGCACCAGCGTCCCGCTTCGCCCTTGTTTCTAGAAAACGACCAAGCAGGATGAACGTGGTCACCGCGGCGGCCACCTCGAAATACACTTCGTTGCCGACTTCACCAGGCGGAGAAAACAGGTGCATCTGCATGGTCATGCCGATGGCGCCAGCGCCTCCAAAAAACAACGCGTAGAACGACCAGCCCATGGCGGCCAACACACCAATGGAGACCAGGGTGTCCATGGTTGCCGCGCGGTGCTTCGCGTTCACCCACGCCGACCGGTGGAAGGGCCATGCACCCCAGAAAGCAACCGGCAGAGCGAGCACCGCCACGACCCACTGCCAGCCGGGGAACTGGAAGGGAGGGACCATGCTGAGCACGACAACCGGCACGGTAAAGACCGCAGAAATGACAACACGTCGGCGCAATTGGGCGACACGGTCAGGTCGTGGACCAGTGGCCTCAGAAGTCGAGCGTGCCCTGTAACCAGACTTCTCTACTTGTGCGACGAGCGAATCCAGGTCCGGAGCCTCCGCCCACACCGTCGCCTGCTCGGTGGCGTAATTGACCGTCGCCGTTACGCCAGGAAGCTCGTTCAGGCTCTTTTCGACTCGCCCCGCGCAGGACGCACAGGTCATTCCCTCGATGTCGAGCTGAACACTGTGGCTCGCATCAGGGGTGGTGAGGCTCACGACTGCTCCGCAACCGCCTCGAGGGTGTAGCCCTCAGCAGAAACGGCGGAGGCGACGTCGCCAAGCTCAGCGCCGTCGTGGGTGATGGTGACGCGTGAATTACCTTTCGGTTCGAGCTCGATGTCAACCGACTGGACTTTATCGAGTGCCTCAACGGCTGTAGTCACCGACTGGACACAGTGATTACAGGTCATTCCCGATACATCAACAACAAGCTTCGCCATCGAACTACCTCACTTCGGTCTTAGTGTCTGTAACCACTGTGAACACCAGAGTATTCCGGAGGGAAGAGAACTTAGAACGTCGTGCGCGAGGGGGGACTTGAACCCCCACGCCCTTGCGGGCACTGGCACCTGAAGCCAGCGCGTCTACCAATTCCGCCACTCGCGCAGTGCGCCCAGGCTGCGGGCGCCAGGCTGAGGTTAGCACAGCGCAAGCGCCTGTCCCCAGGCCAGAACAGCCCACCTCCCCGCCGGAAAACCCGGTTAGCATCGGGGTCACACCGAGCTGGGAGGATACGTGGGTTTTCTCGACAGCTTTGAGCGTTCCGTGGAGCGTGCTGTGGGTGGAGCCTTTGCCAAAACGTTCCGCAGTGGAGTGCATCCACTGGAGATGGTGGCAGCAGTCAAGCGAGAAATGGACTCCCGGGCGGTCATCGTCTCCCGCACCCGAATCTTGGTTCCCCAGCACTATTTCGTGTCATTGGGCTCGGAGGATTTCGGCAGGATGTCAGGGCTTGGTCCGGAGCTGATCGCTGAGCTCACAGATGATGTCGTGGACCACCTCCATCAACAGGGGTATCAGGCACCCGGAACCATCTCGATTTCACTGGATGAAGACTCCACTCTCAGTGAAGGAATGGTGGCTGTTGCCGCTCGAGTACCGGAAGACGGAATTGTCTGGATCCTCGTGTTGGAATACGACGGACGCCGATACCCGATTGTGCGGCGTCATACGTTGATTGGCCGCGGAAGTGACGCCGATATCTCGATTCGAGCAAAAGGAGTGTCCAGGCGACACTGCGAGATTGTCTGGGATGGCTCCCGGGCTGAGATTGTGGACCTGGGCTCCACCAACGGGACCTCTCTCGATGGAGTGGAAATTACGCGAGCCGCCCTGCCAGACCAGTGCCATCTTGATATCGGCCAGGCGCGTATTGTTGTGCAGGTGGTTCCGCAGACATCTGAGGCCTACCACCAGCTTCTAGACACACCCCAGACCGCCACGGAGGATGCAGGGTGAGTGAACTCACGCTTTTTGTGCTGCAGCTGGGCTTTCTGGGTCTGCTGTGGGCCTTTATTTTTGCCATTGTCTATGCGCTTCGGACAGACCTGTTCGGACCGCCGATGCGCAGGCCCGACTCCAACAATTCCTCTCAGGAGCCCTCCACGGCCACCAAGCCCACCACTCTGCCGGGAGATCAAGGAATTGCCACCACTCTTGTGGTCACCTCGGGGCCAAAAGAGGGCTTGGAGGTGCCGCTCAGCGCCGACGACCAGTTCACGATTGGCCGCTCTGCCGAATCCAGCCTTGTGGTCAGGGACGACTTCACCTCCACCCACCACGCGCGCCTGATGTTGTGGAACGACCAGTGGATGGTTCAAGACCTCGACTCGACCAATGGCACGCTGCTCGATGGCCGGAAAGTAAGTATTCCCACCCCTATTCCGTTGAACACTCCGGTGCAGGTGGGAGAGACCACTTTTGAGTTGAGGCGCTAACCCCGTGGTGACCACAGTGTTGAGCGCGGCGGCCTCCCATATCGGGAAGGTGCGCGCCAGCAACCAGGATTCAGGGTCAGTCGGAAACCACCTCTATGTCGTGGCCGACGGTATGGGCGGTCACGCGGGTGGCGATGTTGCCAGCGCAATCGCCGTCAAACACCTGGTCGAACTCGATCAGTCCTACGCCACGGTTGACGACGCCAGAGAAGGCCTCTACCGGGGCATTCTCGAAGCAGGAAAAGAGCTCAGTCACGCCGTAGTCGATCATCCAGAGCTCACCGGCATGGGGACAACAGTGAGTGCCATGGTCCGGGTAGGCACTCAAATGGTGATTGCTCACATTGGTGACTCCCGGATTTACCGACTGCGAGACGGCGTTCTCGAACAGATGACGTCCGACCACACCTTCGTACAGCGTCTGGTGGACACCGGGCGCATCACACCAGAAGAAGCGGCTGTGCATCCCCGCCGAAGCGTGTTGATGCGGGTGTTGGGAGATATCGATCAAGAACCAGAAATCGATACTCACATCGTGGAAACAGCGCCGGGAGACCGGTGGTTGTTGTGCTCCGATGGCCTCAGTGGGTATGTGAGCGAGCG
>CAJXYC010000005.1 GCA_913063365.1 uncultured Cellulomonadaceae bacterium | reverse complement strand
AGCCCTTCAGTGAGACCGCCACACTTATCGAGCTTGATGTTGATGACGTCGTAGAGCGGGGCAATCTCTGAGTATTCGCCAAGGTGTAGCAGGCTCTCATCTGCTCCGAGGGGAATCGGCGAGTCGACTCCGACGAGGTCGTCGTCCTCTCCGCGGGGCAGGGGCTGTTCGACCATCGCAATCTGCAGGTTCACAAGCTCGGCAAGCGCATCGATCAGGATTTCCCGACTCCAGCCTTGGTTCACATCAATCACCATCTCGGCATCCGGCCTGGCTTCGCGAATGGCCCGGAGCTTGGCAAGGGGCGCTTCCGCGTCGAGCTTTACTTTCAGCTTGGCAAACTCCGCGTATTCCCTGGCCCGTGCCGCCATCTCCTCTGCGGACCCAATACCGATGGTGGCCACGGTGGTCAGTGGTTCTGGCGAAAGACCGACGAGTTCCCAGATCCGTGCTCCTTGAAGCTTGCATTCCAAATCCCACATCGCACAATCAAGAGCATTCCTGGCACCTCCTGGTGGCAAGAGCTTTTGGATATCTGCTCTCGACGCGCCGTTTTCAACAGCGCCTTGTACGCCTGTTAACTGCTCGACCATCGTGTCTTGAGTATCGCCCAAGTAGTAGACGCCGCTCGCCTCACCACGGCCCTCGTATCCACTCTCACGGAGGTGAACCCAGACCACATGCTGGGTGTAGAAGGTATGGCCAGTGATCGAAAAAGGTGCGCGAAGCGGAAAATCCCGCTTCACCACTTCCATTTCTATGGCCACGTCTGCGCCTGTAAGTGGTCAACGATGGGTGCGACTCCGTCGCCTTTGAGAGGGTCGACAGCGGGCAGCCCATAGGTGTCTTCGAGTCCGGCGAGATAACCGGGTCGCTCCTCATCAGAGAGAAAGACGGTATTCGAGCTAATTCCCACGCAGCGAACGTCGGGGTTGTATTGCTGGGCGATCGCGATATTGCGCTCGATGACGTCTCGAATGTCCGGCGTGGGGAAGTCGTCCCATCCTCGAATCGTGTCCCTGCCTGCCTCGGTACACAGCACGAAAGCGTCTGGTTGCGACCCCATCAAGAGCCCCATGCTGACCGGTGCATATCCCGGGTGAAAAAGAGCCCCTTGCCCTTCGATGACATCCCAGTGATCCGGATCCGCATCTGGGGTCAGCATTTCTGCCGCACCCACCAAGAAGTCAGACACCACGGCATCCATCGGAATGCCGGAGCCGGCAATCAAGATCCCTGTTTGGCCGGTTGCGCGGAAGTCCGCGTCGATCCCACGCGAGGCCATCTCCCGATGAAGAGCAAGCGCTGTGTATTTCTTGCCAAGCGCACAGTCGGTTCCTACCGTGAGAAGCCGCTTACCAGTTCGCTTGAGTCCGGTACCAACTGGAATGTTCTCGGGCGGCACCCGAATATCAATAAGCCTCGCTCCGCTTTTCTCGGCGGCAGTCACCAGATCGGGAAACGAGGTAAGGCGGGTGTGAAAACCCGCAACGACGTCCATTCCCAGCTCGAGGGCGTGGACGAGGTCTGGGAGCCAGTGTGAGGGCAGTGAGCCGCCGACGAGAGCAAGACCCAAGACGACCGAACGCGCGCCGGCTGCGGCGGCCTCGTCGATTGTCAGGTCGGGCAATCCGGCATCCGCTGTATCCGGGGTGAGGCGGCGTTGGCCGACACAGTCCTCCGGCCGCCAGTGCGCGAGACCGAGTCCAGTCTTCGCATACGTCTGGCGTTCTTCGTCACCAAAGAACAGAAGGTAGGGGGTTTTCAAGGCAAGCACCGCATTAGTCTGCCACCCCGGAGCCCATCGGGCCTGTCCACAATCTTCCCGTCACCCCAGCCCTCCACTGAAGTGGACTTGACCGAAGTGATACCAGATTGATACCGTTATATTCATGGCTATGACACTGCGACTCTCCGATGAACTCAACGCCCGGATTGATACCCGCGCCAAACAGGCAGGTATGTCTAAGAACCAACTAATTGTTCAGGCGGTCGAAGAGCACCTCGAGCGGACCGAGAATCGGGCCGCATTGCGGGCCACAGTGCAAAAAGTCCTCCAAAGAGACGCGGAACTGCTGGAGCGACTCGCTGACGCATGACTCAGCGAATCCACCTCGATGACCTCATTGAGTCGCTGTCTGAAATTGGTTTCATTGTGCGCGATGCGGGTCTTCTCGGATCTGCTCTGGAGCGTCCGCTGACCACAGTGTTCGGCGAAGAGGCCTACCCCTCTTTCGAAGAAAAAGCGGCCGTATTGGTCCACAGCATCGCCACCTTTCACCCGATGCTCGATGGGAACAAGCGCTCGGCCTGGATTACCTTAAACGTCTTCGTTGAACTGAACGGTCACTCATTGACCGTTCCGACAGAGGACGCCATGGAGTTCATGCTCGGTGTGGCAACGGGCGCGCTTGAACATTCGGAAATCGTGGACTGGCTGAAGAGCCGCCTCCAGCCACTGGACTAGGCGTCCTACTCGAAGCGCAGTGCCTCTACCGGCTGCAATTTCGCGGCAGTTCGCGCGGGCCACACTCCAAACACAATGCCCACTGCAGCACTAAAGCCGAGGGCCAGTGTGACCGTGCCAGGGTTGATGAAAAAGTCCCAGCCACCGAGTCGAGCGAGGCCAAATGACGCTAACTCGCCGAGTAACAGTCCAATGAGCCCTCCCAAGAGAGACAGCACAACAGCTTCCATCAGGAACTGCGTGAGAATTTGCCCCTGGGTGGCACCAATCGCCCGGCGGACCCCAATTTCCCGCGTCCGCTCTCGGACGGAGACAAGCATGATGTTCATGATTCCGATCCCGCCGACCACCAATGAAATTCCGGCAATAGCCGTCACGAACAAGCTCAGTGTTCCGGTCACCGTATTGACAGCGTCTTGCAGTGCGGCCTGGTTGAAGATGATGAATTCGGCGTCGTCGTCATCGACAAAACCCTTCGAAACCCGGAGGTAGGACTCGACGGCGTCCTCAACCGTGCCCACTGTTTCTTTGTCGACAGCTTGAATATTGATCACTGACACGTAGGGGGATTTGGCATACAAACTGCGGGCCGCGTCTTTGGTGATGTAGACGTTGCCGGAGCCACCAAAACCCTCGGCGTCGTCCAGCACACCAATGACTTGGAAGCCAACCCCATTAATTCGGAACTGCTCGCCCAAATCATCAAACGTCATGCCCAGATCTGACGCCGCCACGGCGCTCAACACCGCCACTCGTGCCGACTGAGAAGCAGCGTCTTCCGGCAAGAAGCGTCCCGACCCCACGGTCGGAGTGGCAATGGCCTGGTAGCCAGGGGACACGCCAATTAACTGGAGCCTTGCGTCATTTCCTTCAAACGAGACCGAACCGTTGGTCCGCACCTCGCTGGAGATCCGAATCACCCCAGGAATCTGGGAGATGTTCTCGATATCCCGGTCTTCCAACCCATCCGGAGTGGTTGATGTGACCGAAATCTGATTTGCTCCCAGATCAGCTAGAGACTCGTCAATACCCTGCTGAGCACCCTCCCCCACGGAAATCAGCGTCACCACCGCGGAGACACCGATGATGATGCCGAGCATCGTCAGCGCACTTCGAAGCTTCGACGCCCAAATACGCTGCACCGCAAGGCGGAGAATCAGCCCAAGAGTCATCGACGCCCCGCCGTTAAGTCAGCACGCTCATCGCGCTCAATCAGGCCATCGCGGATGTAGACGCGACGCCTTGCGGCCGCCGCCACATCCAAATCGTGGGTAATCAACACGATGGTCCGGCCATCTGCGTTCATTTCCTTAAACAGGTTCATTACGGCTTCCCCGGATGCTGTGTCCAGGGCCCCTGTTGGCTCGTCAGCAAGAACCAGATCGGGATTTGTCACGAGCGCTCTCGCAATGGCGACGCGTTGCTGCTGACCACCGCTCAAACGGGAACGATCAAAGTCCAATCGCTCCCCCAAGCCCAGCCGAGTCAACATGTCGGCAGCGCGCTTCCGCGCCTCCCGCGGTGAGAGCCCCTGGTACAAAAGCGGGGTGGCGACGTTGTCGACCGCTGAGGTGAGCGGGAGCAACTGAAACTGCTGAAACACAAAGCCAATCGCCTTTGAGCGAAGCGCCGTCAGTTCACCATCGTCAAGATCGCGGACATTCTTCCCGGAAATGACCACATCTCCCGAGGAAGGTCGGTCCAAGCAGCCGATCAGGTTCATCATGGTCGACTTACCCGAGCCAGAGGGTCCCACAATGGCGACGAACTCGCCACGCTCCACCGTCAAGCTCACATCGGCGAGGGCCACTGTCGGAACATCACCGGTTTGGTATTCCCTCCGCACGTGGCGCAGGTCAACGACGACGTCACTCACTGAAGGTTTCTTCCTGACGTTCGAGGTCCTCGACTCCTGGCGGAGGACCACTGCCTGGGTCAAACTCATCATCTGAGCTCACGACCGGGAAAGTGCCGACGTCACCGATCACCACCGTCTCTCCACCCTGCAATCCGGAAGTGATTTCCACGAAGTTACTTCCCTGGAACCCGGTTTCAACCACAACTTCTTGAATAGAGCCGTCTGCACCCACAACGTTCACAACCGTCTGATCGCCCTTGACATTGAGTGCGGCCACAGGCGCCGCCACAACATCAGCATTTTCCGCCGTAATGATGTCTACCTGGGCACTCATGCCAACGCGTAGGAGCGCTGGGGGGTTCGGAACCGAGATCGTCACTTCGTAGGTCGTCAGAGACCCACCGGAGGCATCGACGTCACCCTGGAGCGCCACATGCGTCACTTCGCCTTCGCGAGACTCATCCGGAAGAGCGTCAAACTCGAGCCGCACAGACTGTCCCTCGACAATCTCCACGATGTCTGACTCGGCAAAGTCAGCAGTGACTTCAAAAGCGCCAAGGTCGGCAATTGTGAACAGGTCGGCACCAGCCGTCGTGACAGCATCGCCTCGTTCGACAGACACACTGAGGACCGTCCCCGCCATGGGGGCTCGGAGGGTTGCCTTCTCGAGATTCGCCTGAGCTTGGTCAAGCGCCATCTCAGCAGACTCCAACGCGGCATACGCGGCCGCCTTTTGAGCAGGAACCCTCGCCTGCTGGTATTCGGCCGTATCGCGCTGCGCTTCAGCAGCCGCAATCTGTCGGTTGGCATTCGCCACCGATTCTTTGCGGTTACTGGTGGCGTCTTTTGCTGTTTCCAGAGCCAAATCAGCAGCGGCCAACGCTTGGTCGGCGGAATTGATGGCTTGCTGGGCCTGGGCCTCAGCGAGATTCGCTGCCTGCACACCGTCAATTCGGGTGGCCACAGTGCTTTCGGCAGCGATTACCGCCGCCCGAAGATCAAAATCGTTCAGGGTCGCGAGCACGTCACCTTCGCTGACGACATCACCCGCTTCCACGAGGACCTCGGCAACGTCTCCCGCGGTGGCGAATTTGACCCCCAACTGCTCGGCCGCCTGCACCTCGCCAGAGGCTGCCACAGTCGTGGAGATGGTGCGGACCTCAACGGTCTCGGTCAGCAACTCCTCGAGCGGGTCGGGAGTGGAACTGAGTGAGAGTGCTGTTGCAATGCCGCCTCCGACGACGACCAGACCTGCCACAACACCGATGATGATTTTCGTGCGAGTTTTCAACGTGCCTTCTTTTCTGTCGAGCGCCTTCCACGCTACCGACTACTAGAGGCTAGGAACTGAAACTGTGAGCAAACTGACCGATTGGTCAGGAAACCAATTAGCTGAATAAACGAGGGGGACTATGTGAGCCCGGCTCGGCAGGGCACACTGGTGGCATGACCGACATCAGAGACCCACACCTTCTCCGCTGGATTCTCCGTACAGGAGCGGCCGTTTTCGGCGTAAGTGCCGTCTGGTTGCTACTCGCGCCGAGCTATTTCCTGGAGCTACTCGGCCTCACGAGCTCCATCGAACTGACCTGGGCGATGTGGATGATTGCCCTGACCCTCATTGCCCTCACGGGAAACATGGCTGTCGTGTCGTTCACCGCACCCGCCCGCGGTGTCATTGCCTCTTCGGTTGTCATGTTGGTCAGTGCCGGGGCGCTCGGTTTTGTCACTGTGCTGGTCCCCGCGCCAATCACTTGGTTTGGTGTGGTCTACGCATTGGTCGGGTTTGGCTTTTCGGCCGCCTACCTTGTCGGACTCACGCTGTGGTGGCGACCCGCTCGCTAGACTCCTCACGATGCCAAGCGACACGCCCAAACTGGTCTGGCTCGATGCCGAAATGACCGGCCTCGATCTCGAGGTTGACGAGCTGATCGAAATAGCGGCGTATGTCACGGACTATGAGCTGAACATCCTCGATGACGGCATCCACATCGTGATTAAGCCGAGTGCTGAGGCGCTCGAGCAGATGGGTGATTTTGTGCGGGCGATGCACACCGATTCGGGCCTGCTGGACGAGCTCGACGACGGAGTGAGTTTGGAAGAAGCAGAAACACTGCTCATGGAATACCTCACCACTCACTTGCCGGAACCAAAAACAGCTCCACTTGCCGGCAACACCATCGGCACAGACCGGGCTTTCCTGCAGCGTTACATGCCCCAAGTGCACGATTACCTGCACTACCGAAACATTGATGTGTCCACCATCAAAGAACTGGCCAGGCAGTGGTATCCCAAAATGTATTTCCAGTCTCCGGAGAAAAACGGTGGTCATAGGGCACCTGCGGACATCCTGGAGTCCATTCGGGAGCTCGCTTACTACCGGGACGTGGCCTTCGTGCCAACCCCAGGACCATCGACCACAGAAATCAAGAAAATCAGCGACGCTGTCACCGAACAGTTCCCTATCGGCAGCTCCAGCGACTAACCGCTGTATTACACTAAGCGTGCTCGGTTCTCGGGCGCATGGTGGGTATAGCTCAGCTGGTAGAGCGCCTGGTTGTGGTCCAGGAGGCCGCGGGTTCAAGTCCCGTTACTCACCCCATCGGGTCTAGGGAGGCTAGCTATCTCCGTCGAATGGCCCACTCTCGAGGCGTTTGAACAGATGGTGATCAACGCCCTCGATGCTCTGCCCGATGCCATGGTGGAGGGCTTAGACAATGTCGTGTTCTTGGTGGAAGACTCCCCCGACGACACCGACGAGGTTCTAGGAATCTATGAAGGAGTGGCGCTCACCGACCGAGGCGACTACGGCTACGGAGAACTACCCGACCGGATTGTGCTCTACCGGCAGCCGCTGATTGATAAGTGCGAGAGCCTCGAGCAGCTGCACCAGGAAATTCACATCACCCTCGTCCACGAGATCGCTCATTTCTACGGCATCGACGATGACCAACTCCACGAGTTGGGCTGGGGTTAGGTGCGAACTACCGAGTCGGCGAGCTCCCAGGAGCGGTGCGTGGAATAAAAGCGGTCTTCCTGTAATGCCCACCTCGTCCAATACGGAGCGAACAGCTCGCCATCCCGCTCGAGAGCCCGGCGCTTTCTCACCTCGATGTCTGCCTCGATCCAGTATCGATGAGTGGCGTACGGTGCGGTCAGGATCGACAGCGCCCCGCACCCCTCAATGACCACACTCGCCTCGGGGTCAATCTCGATGACTGGTCCAAGAGCTCCCTGGCCCCAGTCCCAGGTCGCCACACGAGCCCTCTCGCCCCGGCTCCACGGCAGAACCAGCTGTTCATAGGCCCGTATATGACCGGCATCGAGCCCATCCCATCCCGGATACAGGTCGTCAAGACTGACGACGACAAAACCGGCATACTCGTCTGACTGCGCGACCCACTCACTCTTTCCCGCTCCGGAACGCCCGTCTACCAATACCAATTGCCGAGTGGTCGCGTCGCTACGCATCAGACACCGACTCTCTCGGCTCGACTCTCGTCGAAGACACCACCCAGACAACCGCCATCGCCACCACGATGAAGGCACTGGCGGCGACCATGGCCATCCCCAGGTTTTCTCCACCGGGTCGAGCCATTAAACGAAACATCACAAGAGGCAGCGTCTGGTCTGAGCCATACGCCAAAAATCTGGCCGCGCCAAACTCCCCGAGTGAACCCAGACTCACCACGGCTGCCGCGGCCACAAGCGGCCGCGCGAGACTTGGTAGCTCAATGAATCCAGCGATCTGCACCGAGCTAGCCCCATCAATTCGAGCGGCATCAACAAGTTCTCCCGACAGCGATTTCCTCGCTGGAGAGATGATTTGAAAAGCCAATGGAAGGAGAAATACCGCCTGCACAAGTGGCAGGAGCACCCAGCTCCCTGCAATACCGGGGGGTAGGTAGCCAGAGAGCACCAAGGCTCCAAGCCCCAGTACAACGGGAGAAATTCCTACAGGCGCTAACACCGCCAATCCCACGCGCTTACTGCTGAGCCACCAGGCAAGAAGCATCGACAGCGTCACGGCAATCAGTAGGTTCCGGAGCGAATTGCCGAGAGCGTCCACGACACTGAGGTTCAAAATGTCTCTGGCCCCCCGGCCAGCGAGGTTTCCGATGTTCTCCACCAGGCCTGGTCCTGCAGTGAACGCTCGGTAGAACACCCCACCTAGAAGCCAGACGATGAAGCCCACGACGATGACCCCGATTGCCATTCCGACTGGAGCCCGGTCCGGTCGGGGCGGGCTGTCTCCAAAAAGAACGGTTGGCCGGGCACCAAGCCGTGCTGAGATGAGAAAAAACGCCACCGTGAGGATGCTTTGTAATCCAGCGAGCACTCCCGCGGTGCGGAGATCCAGCACCTGGAGTGCGGCCACCGCAATACCGGTCTCCAAGGTGTGTATCGAGCCTTGACCGAGAGTCACGATGAGACCAAAACTGGTCGCCGAATACAGCGCCACCAACAACCCCGCCGCACTGAGGGCTGGAAGCTGCTGTGGCAATTCAACAAGGCGCCGAATTTGACCCGGGCGTGCTCCATCGAGTGACGCGGCATCGACTTGGTCCCTGGGCACGAGAGACGCCGCAGTAATGACCGCGACAAAGCCGGTGTTCATGAGGGCGTGTGCGCCGATCACCGCTACCGCCGCGACCCGGGAATCATCCAACACCTCCCCCAGTAGCGACCGAAAGGACAGTCCAATAAGAAAAGCGGGCAGAAGAAATGGCACTAACAACACGCTGGTCACGAGCTTGCGGCTGCGACGAAGCGTTGCCAACCACAATCCCACTGGATAGCCAAGGAGCAGTGTCACCACCGCGCTGAAAGAAGCGATCAGCGCGGTGGTGACAAACAGCTCGAGGTTAGTCAGCGAACACCTCAGACCAGTCGGCTAACCATTGCTCCCGGTTGGAGTCAATGTCGAGGTCGTCGCCCACCGTGGACTGAGCCGGAGTGGCAAACTCTGCCCAACTCTCAGGAATGTCTGTGCCGTCGACCGCTGGGTAGACATACATCGCCTCCGGCACCGACTCTTGGAACTGCTCACCCAACATGAACTGGACCAGTGCCGATGCTCCGTCCGGATTATCCGAACCGGCGAGGACACCGGCATATTCGGTCTGCCGGAATCCTTCTTCCAACAACGCCCTTGTGCCCGGCGACCCGTCGTCTTCTACTTCAGCAGACGGTGACGAGCAGTAGCTAAGGACAATGGGGAAAGACCCTCCATAGCGGGTGAAATCGGAGAAATACGCGTCCTCCCATGAACCCGCAACTTTGACGTCGTTATCCCGCAATTCAGCCCAGAACGCGTCAACGTCCTCCGAATTGCCGAGCGCACCGTGAGTTGTGGCAAGAAAAGCAAGACCTGGTGAGGAGAAGTTCGGGTTTGTCACCACAGTGAGGCCCCGGTATTCCTCGTCAGTGAGTTCTCGCCACGCCATCGGCGGAGTAATCCCCGCGTCATCAAACCAGGCGATGTCGTAGTTGAAGCACACGTCTGAGTAGTCGATGGCGGACGGAGCTGATTCGAAGATGCCCTCCTCATCGGCCCGACCATAGAACGTGTTGTCGATCCCAAAAAACGCATCCGCAACGGGGGCATTTTTCGTCAGAATCAGTTGATTTGTGAGCGAACCTGTGTCGCCCAACCGAATGATTTCTAGTTCGTAGCCCGTCTCGGACTCGAATTGGTCAATCAATTCGTCACTCATCACGAACGAATCGTGTGCCGCGAGGCGAACGAGTGTGTTTTCTGGACCAGCGCAGCCGCCCAAGAGCAGCAAACTGGCCGCGAATACCGCGATTTTTTTCATGTCGTGCCTTTCGCAAATGGATATACGTGGCACGGGATGAGGCCCTCCCTGCGCCGGCATTACCCGGATCAGGTTCGACGGTCGAAGCGACGCTTCCTCTCAGCCCTTTCGGACTCCCGTGTTACCTCGAGTTTAGCGAAGGTCGATACGAGGAAGCTTGAAGGGTTGGCGCTGGCTGAGCTGATGGCTCCACCGCAACCCCTTCCCCACCGGGTAAAGCGCCAGATACACCCATGCCGGAGCCCGCAGGCGGCGCTTGCGGATGCCGTGGTGGCGGTAGGTGGTGTCAAACCGCTGCACGTAGTCGTAGAAGTCTTTAGGGGTGTCGTCGATCCGCCTGGCCGACATTCCGGCCACCATCTCCGAGTGATACACGGCCTTGAAACCCTGGTCATAGAGATGGACCGACAGATCAATGTCCTCGAACATCTCTCGGTCAGCATCGAGGCAGATTTCCTCCCGGACAGCCCACCACGCTTCCCGCCGAAGCGCCATATTCGTTCCAAATAAGAACTTGTAGCTCGTCGCGAGTCGGAAGATGGCTTTTCTGACCGTGTCATCTGCCCTCGCCATATACCGACGAAGGGGCATGTCGTAATAGATCACCGGGCCCGTGGCCGCATCGACTTTCTTATCGGCAAAAACCTGCTGGACCTTCTCGACCCAATCCGGTTCCAGCAGAGTATCGGCGTCAATCCGACCGATGATGTCGCTCTGCACCGCGTCAAAACCCATATTTCTCGTGGGTGTGATTCCCTGCTCGGATTCTTGCCGAAGAACGCGAATCGGCGCGTCCGGATACTCCTGGGCGAGCTCGTCCAAAATTGCGATGGTCTGATCGGTGGAACGGTTGTCGACCACGATGATTTCGTTGGCGGGAACTGTTTGCCCCAGAGCGGCCGTCACACACCCACGAATCGTCTCTTCTTCGTTGTAGGCGGGAATCACAATTCCCACGCTCAGGCTGTCGCTCATCAGCGAATCTCCTTTGCCATGAGCTGGACAACAACCGCGCCGCCCTTAGTGGCTTGAGTATCGAGGTCGCGGAAGCCTTCTCGGTGATGAAAGGCGAGACTTCTGGGGTTTGGTGGCTCGAGATTAACCTCACAGGTCACCGCAGAGACCCCCAGACGGCGCGCTTCATCTTCAACGGCGCGATAGAGCACCTGCCCAATTCCTGAGGAGCGGTGCGCCTCATCGACAAACACCCTGTCGATATAGAGATGGCTATCGAATTGCTTCTCGAAGTAGAGGTAGTTTTCGGATGAATACTCGGCGCCGGTGCCCACCGTGATGACGGCTCCAATGGGTTCCTGATCTGGCCCCTCCACCACAGCAGTCCACTGAGCCACATCCAGGAGAGCCGCCATCGACTCCGCCGTTTCCACAGGGACGGCAGGAGCCGCCTGGTTGTTTAGCTCGACCAGCCGGGGAATATCCTCGTGTCGCACGGAACGTAGTGCGAGAGAAATGTCAGTGGCATCAGCGCCCTCAGTCACGGCGTCATCGTAGCAATCGGACTACCAACCCCACGTGCCAGGGGCGCCTTTAAAGGGACCTGTCACACGCGAGGTAATCCAACCGCCATAGAAATCACCCTCCTGGGCCTGAACGACTTCACCGTTCACGGTGACTTCGTCGAAAAGACCGGGGTACACAGCAACGTGGTCAGCAAGCGCTGCATAGTCACGATTGATATCTGGGTACCACCAGGCAGCGCGTGGAATCCGAGTATCGCCCACCACGACATCGGCGTAGCTGGCTACGCCCTTAAATTCACACATCGTCTGACCGGCGACCGGTTCGAGGACGCCTTCGGTGAAATCTGAGCGGGGGATGTAATAGGTCGGGGGGTGACTGGTTTCCAAGATGCGAATCGTGTTGGTCGATTCACACACCACCTGGCCGCCGTGAATGATGCGAACGTGGTCGTTCACCGGGTCCATTGCCGGTGGTCTCGGGTAGTCCCAGACTGATTCAGTCGGTGCGTCTGTGGTCACAATTCTCCCCTCGTTGGTGTTGACAGTACGGTGCTGACTACAGGCCTGGCTTAGAACTTGCTCATAAACCAGGGCGAAGCCATATTTCACCACTAGGCTTGGCGTGCGTTGTTTGGCCCCAAAGGGCTCTGCGGTGTGATGGGTGCAGGTTGCTTATTACCTCGAGGGGACCGAGATGGGCGAGTCGACGAGGAGCGTCGCCCAGTGATTCTCCAAAGAGAACGACCCCCGAAAGACAGTTAGGAAAACACATGGCAACCGGAACCGTGAAATGGTTCAACGCCGACAAAGGTTATGGGTTCATTACCCCCGACGACGGTGGCGCGGATGTCTTCGCCCACTTCAGCGCGATCCAGACTTCTGGATACCGCACCCTTGAAGAAAACCAAAAAGTCGAATTCGACGTCACGGAGGGTCAGAAAGGCCCCCAGGCGGAGAACATCACTCCGCTCTAACCACGAACGGATTACATCCACAGCCAGCCTTCGGGCTGGCTGTGGTGTTTCTAGGCCTCCCCCCACCTCCCTCTACACTGGGGCGAATGCAACCGCTCAGCCCGGAGCAAATTCGAGACGCCATCGTCAATGTGGATGATGATGAACGGCCAGATATTCCCCTCCCTGGACTACACGAGACCATCTGGGAGGAGCGGGAGTTTCTTGGCTGGCGAGACCCCCAGCGACCACACCGCGGCTACCTGGTCTTCTGGGAAGACGACACCCCACGAGGTGTCTGTGTCAGGGCAGCAGAAACTCCGATGCCGGCAGGTCGTCCGGCGATGTGTTCGCTGTGTCACACCCAACAGCCAGCACCCCAGGTAAGCCTCTTCGTCGCCCCGAAAGCGGGTGCCCCGGGCAGGAAGGGTGACACGGTCGGCACCTACCTCTGTCGGGACTTGGCCTGCCCGACACTTCTTCGCCGGAAATCAGACGAGCAGTCCCGCCCGGTGCACACCGAGCACACCAGAGACCTCATTGCGGCCGGGATCACCAAGCGCCTCTCGGGGTTTACCGCCCGAGTTCTCGGCTCCTAGCGCTGCTCGGAACGACCGAGAACGACGATGGGAATCACAAAAGCAAGGCACGCTGTCAGGATTCCTGCGAAGAAGAGTGGGGCCGCGAAGACTTCAGGGACGATGAACGCGTAGGTGAACATCGGGAACGACGCCAAGAAGATGAAGAACGACAGGATAAAGAGGAAAATGTTCATCGTGCCTCAAGTATCCCACACCGACCTGGTCGCCTAGTGGCAGCGAAACGAGGCGCAGGCAGGCTCCGGGCAATCCGCATCACTGGCTGGACCGCTCTGTCTCTGCTTCTTGCCACCATCGCCCTCTTTGCCGCATGGGGTGCCACACCACACTCGACTGATCGCGACGCGCTGATTGACGTGTATTCCAGAGATGATCTCGCCATCGCCACTTCGGACGACCTGTTAGTAATCCGCCCCTCGGGTTCCGAGGGGCCTCTCGCCGGGCAGGCCATGGTGTTTTGGCCAGGCGCGCGAGTAGACCCCCATGCCTATGCAGGACGATTCGCCGACTTTGTCGCGCAGACAGGAATGACCGTGGTCATTCCCCGACCGGTATTGAACTTCGCCCTGCTCGACCCGCGGGGTCCGGCTGACTTTGACGAGGTTGCCGCGCCCGAGACTGTCACCGCATTCGGTGGCCACTCCATGGGGGGAGTAAAAGCCTGCCAACTGGCCACGGAGGAGGGGGCAGTATCGCTCGTGCTGTTTGCTGCCTACTGTGCCGAGGACATCAGTGGGTCGGAGATCGCAGCTCTCACAGTGGTCGGGTCAGAAGATCTCCTGCTAACGACCGAGGACATTGACACCGGCATCTCACGGCTTCCAGCTGACGCCACCGCTCTCACGGTCGAGGGAGCAAACCACGCACTCTTCGGTGACTACGGTCCCCAGCCTGGTGACGGAGTGGCGCAGATATCCGCCGAAGAAATGACTGCCGAGCTAGTGATCGCGCTGGAGGGTTTCTTCCTCGACTAAGCCTGTGCTCGCTCCAGGATGAGTTCTCGAACGCGCTGTGCGTCAGCCTGCCCACCGAGGGCTTTCATCACCTGGCCAATGATGGCTCCGGCTGCTTGAACTTTTCCGTCTCGAATCTTGTCCAGGACGTCTGGCTGGTCGGCAAGAGCCGCATCAATCGCGTCGATGAGGGCACCGTCATCACTCACGACGGCGAGTCCGCGTGAAGCGATTACCTCACTAGCGCTTCCCTCTCCCTCGACAATTCCCAGGAGTACTTCCCTCGCGAGCTTGTCATTGACGGTGCCCGCCACTACTTCAGCCTCGAGCTCAGCCACCTGTGCCGGGGTCGCAAGCGAGTCTGCGGGCACTCCCCTCTCATTGGCGAGGCGTGAAAGCTCACCCAACCACCATTTCTTCGCCGCGGCCGCTTCACAGCCGGCCTCCACGGTGGCCTCGACAGTGGAGAGGAGATCGGCGTTGACGAGAGCCTGGAAGTCCGTATCGGCTAGTTGCCAGGCATCCCGAAGCCGGCGGCGCCTGGCCACCGGGGCTTCTGGCAATTCCGCCCGAATTGTCTCGACCCATTCCGGGTCAGGGGTGACGGGGAGGAGGTCTGGCTCGGGGAAGTAGCGGTAATCATCGGCGTCTGATTTTGGCCGACCAGGACTTGTCTTCCCTGTGTCTTCGTGCCAATGTCTCGTCTCTTGGACGATTGTCTTTCCCTCAAGAAGAAGAGTGGCCTGGCGCCTGATTTCGAAGATGACCGCCCGCTCAATGGAGCGGAAGGAGTTCACATTCTTTGTCTCGGAACGAGTCCCAAACGAGTCAGCGCCTTTTGGCATCAGGGATACGTTGGCGTCACAGCGGAGGTTTCCCCGCTCCATCCGAGCCTGGGACACTCCAAGCGCCAACACGATGTCCCGAATGGTCTGCACATACGCCCGGGCAAGCTCCGGTGCCTTTTCTCCCGCACCCACGATGGGTCTTGTGACGATTTCTACAAGCGGAACACCTGCTCGGTTGTAATCGACCAACGAGTATTCGGCACCATGAATGCGCCCCGTCTCGCCCCCCACGTGAGTGAGCTTTCCGGCGTCCTCTTCCATATGAGCCCGCTCAATCTCGACAGTCCAGAGTGTCTGGTCATCTAACTCGACCTCTACTGACCCGTCGTGAGCAATGGGCTCGTCGTATTGGCTGATTTGGTAGTTCTTTGCCAGGTCGGGGTAGAAGTAGTTCTTCCTGGCAAAGCGTGAGCTGGGCGCAATTTCACACCCGAGCGCCAGACCCAGGGCAATGCTGGATCGAACCGCTTCTGTGTTGACAACGGGCAAGCTCCCCGGAAGTCCCAAGCAGACCGGAGAAATCGCGGTGTTCGGCGCATATTCCTCGAGAGACGCTGCGGGGTTTGGTGCCGGTGAGAACATCTTTGACTGCGTATTGAGCTCGACGTGGACTTCCAGGCCAATCACCGGGTCGAATGCGTCGAGTGCTTTTTCGAGGCTGACGAGGTTCACTTCTGACCCCCGTCGCGTGCGGCCCCTGGCTCAGGGACGCGGTCTGAGACGAGTCCCCCGTCCCTCTCACGCACCAGGCTCTCCAAAGCCGCACCCACCTCATAGAGCCGCCTGTCTTGGAACGCGGGCGCCATCACTTGAACACCAACGGGAAGACCGTCCTCTGCGGCAAGACCGGCGGGCAGTGACAGTCCTGGAATGCCTGCGAGGTTCGCAGGGATGGTGGTTAAGTCATTGGCATACATCGCCAGCGGGTCGTCTAATTGCTCTCCCAGTCGGAACGCGGTGGTGGGCGCGGAGGGGGTGAGCAGCACATCGACCTGTTCGAAGGCGTGTCGAAAGTCCGACTGAATCAGGGTTCGCACTTGCTGGGCGGAGCCGTAGTAGGCGTCGTAGTACCCGGCGCTCAAGGCGTAGGTACCAAGAATGATGCGGCGCTTTACCTCATCGCCGAATCCAGCTTCTCTGGTCGCCGCCATCACGTCCTCGACGGTGACTTGGCCGCCTTCTGGAGTGACTCGCAAACCAAAACGCACTGAATCGTATTTGGCGAGATTGCTGGAGGCCTCTGCGGGCAGAATCAGGTAGTAGGCGGCGACGGCGTAATCAAAATGTGGTGCGTCGATATCGACAATCTCTGCTCCGTTTTTCTCCGCCAGCGCCAACATCTCAGCAAAGCGTTCTCGAACACCTGGCTGGAAACCATCGGTGTCCAGCTGCGTGACACGCCCAATTCGCACTCCCGCCAGGCTCGGCTCGGCAGCAGACGCGAGCGCGGCCTCCGACATTGATGGCCACGGATCAGGGATTGAGGTGGAGTCGTGCGGGTCGTGACCGGCAATAACGTCATGCAATAGCGCCGCATCAACCACGGTTCTCGCCACAGGCCCCACCTGGTCGAGCGAGGACGCGAGGGCAATCACTCCATACCGGCTCACACCGCCGTAGGTGGGCTTCACACCAACGGTCCCGGTGAGAGCAGCCGGTTGGCGAATAGACCCTCCGGTATCGCTTCCTAGCGCCACTGGAGCTTCACAAGCGGAGACGGCAGCAGCGGAACCGCCACCGGACCCACCCGGCACGCGCTCGAGATCCCACGGATTTTTTGTCGGTCCATAGCCCGAGTGTTCGGTGGATGACCCCATCGCGAATTCATCCATATTGGTCTTACCTAGAGCGACCATCCCCGCGTCTCGGTATTTGCGCACAACCGTGGCGTCATACGGGGGAACCCAGCCTTCGAGAATGCGAGAGCCAGACGTGGTCGGCATATCGGTTGTACACAGCACGTCTTTTACCGCCACGGGAAGACCGGCAGTGGGCGGGAGTGCCTCGCCGGCGCTTCGTTTCTTGTCAATCGCGTCAGCTGCCTCGGTGGCGGCCTGGTTGACGTGGAGAAAGGCATTGAGAGCCCCGTCAACCTGCTCAATGCGCTGGAGGAAGGCATCCGTGACTTCCCTCGCAGATACTTGGCCTGATTCCAGCAATCCCTGCAAATCAATCGCGGGGAGCCGGTGAAGCTCGCTCACTCCTCCTCTCCCAAGATGGCGGTGACGCGGAAGCGAGAACCGTCATGGTCAGGAGCGCCCGAGAGAGCCTGTTCGGTCGTCAAGGTATCTCCCACGACATCGTCTCTCGACACATTGCCAAGCGGAATGGGATGGCTTGTCGGCTCAATGTCGTCGGAGACAACCTCGTTGACTTTTTCGACAGCGCCCACAATGGCGCCTAATTCGTCGGTCAAACGGGTGACTTCGGCGTCCTCCAGAGCGATACGGGCAAGACCCGCCAGGTGGCGAACGGTCTCCGGGGTGATGTCAGACATGACCAGAACAGTGTAGAGGGGGAAGCTCCAGCTACGAGCCCTCGACCACAGCCATTCCCCGGGATAACAGCTCACCGAACTGTGCCTGGTCGAGAACCGGTACTCCGAGAGATTCTGCCTTGGCTTGTTTGGACCCAGCCCCCGGTCCCGCCACGACAACAGTCGTGTTCTTACTGACGCTCGACACCGGCTGCCCGCCGGCGCGCCGAACAGCCTCTTCTGCCTCGTCGCGAGAGAAGCCATCAATGGTGCCGGTCACCACCACTTTGGCCCCAGAAAGCGGACCCGAATCTGCATCTGCGGTTCGAGGAGACCACTCTGGGTCCACGAAACTCACTCCCGAGTCCCGCCACGACGTGATGATCTCCTGATGCCAGTCAACGGCGAGCCATTCGGAGATGGACTGGGCAATAGTCGGCCCCACACCATCAATCTCTGCCAGCTGCTCCACGGTGGCCTGTTGGATTCCCTCCAGCGATCCAAAGTGTGATGCCAACGCGCGTGCTGCGACCGGGCCCACGTGTCGGATATTGAGGCTCACCAGAAAACGCCAGAGGGGCTTCTGTTTTGCCGCCTCCAACTGCTCGAGAAGCTCGAGGGCAGCCTTGGAGGGCACCTCAGTATCAGTGCCTGCAAATCCGAGAACACTCTCCGGGTCGTCTTTAGCCCGCCGGCGTTTAAACGGAGTCAGGACAATCGGCTCACCCTCGTCCGATACTCGAAGCTCGCCAGTGTCGGGGTCCCGCGGTTGGTAAGCGACCGGGAACAAGTCGGCGAGGGTCAACCCGAAGAGGCCTGCTTCACCGGTAAGAGTGGGGGTCTGGCTCTCGATGGGCTGTGTCAGTGCCAGCGCACTAACCTCTCCTAACCCTTCAATATCGAGTGCCCCTCTGGAGCCAATGTGTTCGATTCGACCTCGGACTTGCGCCGGGCAGCTTTTCTGGTTTGGACACCGAAGGTCGATATCTCCCTCTTTTTGCGGAGCAAGACTCGCCCCACATTCGGGACAGGTGCGGGGCATTTCAAATTCGCGTTCGGTGCCCGTGCGTTTCTCAACAACGGGTCCCAAAACTTCTGGAATCACGTCTCCGGCTTTTCTGATCACCACGTGATCACCAATCAAGACGCCTTTGGCCTTCACCACGTCCTGGTTGTGAAGGGTGGCCCGCTCGACCTCGCTGCCTGCCACGGTCACCGGGTCGAGAACGGCATACGGGGTAGCCCGTCCCGTCCGACCCACGCTCACGACGATGTCTCGAAGAACTGTCGTCACCTGCTCGGGTGGGTATTTATACGCCACCGCCCACCGCGGTGCACGGGATGTGGCACCCAGCTCTCTCTGCGTTGCCCACGAGTCGACTTTGATGACGACCCCGTCGATTTCGTAGTCCAGGTCGTGACGCCGCTCGCCGAGGCCCGATATGTAGCCAATCACCCCGTCTATGTCATCGAATACCTCGGCATACTCCGACACCGGGAGTCCCCAGGAGCGGAGGAGCTCATACATCTCACTCTGAGTGTCCACTGACGGCGCTGGCCAGGCACCAATGCCGTGGACAACGACGTTGAGAGCACGCATTCGCCGGAGAGCGGATTGCTGTTTCGCCTCACTGCGGCCTTCCATTTTCAGACGGACCGTTCCTGAGGCAGCGTTTCGGGGATTGGCGAAGACTTTCTCGCCTGCCTCAGCGAGGCTGTTATTCATCTCGTGAAATACCTCGATGGGGAAGAACACCTCACCTCGAATTTCGACCACGTCCGGATGTCCAGAACCAGAGAGCTCCGCAGGGATGGCGCCGAGGTGCTGGATGTTTTCAGTGACGTCTTCTCCGGTGATTCCGTCTCCACGCGTCGCGGCACTCACCAATCGACCGGACTGGTAACGAAGGTTGATGGCGAGGCCGTCAATCTTGGGCTCACACAAAAACCGCATCGAGCTCGCCACCGGCCGCACCCGATCCACCCACTGGCGCATCTCGTCGTGAGAGAACACGTTGTCCAGGCTGTACATCCGCTCGGCATGGCGAACCGGATCGAACAGAGTGGACGTTCCGGCTCCCACGAACCGCGTGGGAGAGTCGTCTTTTGCCAGGGCCGGGAACTGGGACTCGAGGGACTCCAACTCGGCCACGAGGGCGTCGTACTCGGCGTCATCAGCGAGAAGCTCGTCACGCGCGTAGTAGGCCTCGCGGAGGGCAAGTACCTGCTCGGTCAGCTCGCTAATCCGGGCTTTCGCCGCCTCCTGCTCCACATCTCCAGAGTAGTTCAGGCCACTGCGATTGCCGGGGTCAGTAGGGCTGGTTCTCGGGGAGTCCTGTGCGCAGTTCAGCGGGCAGGTGGCCAAGGTCGTTATGGGTCACAAGGACTGCTGGTTTCGCGGTCCGCACCCGAATAATGGTCAAGCCGCAGTTGGCCTGATTGATTCCCATCCACCGCCATGGCGGCGAGCCGAACACTTCGCGAACAAACCACGCAATCACAAAGTTATGGGTGATTAATAGCTCGTGGGTTTCGTCTTTTCGAACTGACAACCATTCCGCGGTGGCATCGGACATTTGGGCTTCGCCTGCTTGGATTTCCTCGTCGCTCACCCCGCCATAAAACGGCTCGAAGGCCGCTGGCATCTCGGGCACCGGACCGTGAGGGATGCAATCCATCAGCAGGGCGGAGGGCTCTGGGCTCAGCGCCGGAAAACGCTTTGCCATCGCATCGGCCGTTTCAATGGCCCGCTGAAGGGGGGAGGTAAAGACGTGGGTGAACGGCACACCGCTCAGGCGCTCGGCGACGAGTTCCGCCTGGCGTTGCCCTCTGGCGGAAAGTGGGCCATCGTCAACGCCGTATTCGGCGTCTACTTGTTCGCCGTGTCTGACCAGATACAGATACCGAGACAAGGGGTCCCACTTTCGGTTGGGCCGGAGTGGTGCGAAGAGCTCGAGAGTCGACTCTAGCCTGCTACGCGCTCCCCCGCAGACGCAAGAGCCGATTCCTCCACAGCCCCCACCGCTACCGCAGACACTGGCTGCTGGGCTATTTCCTTCGCGAGAGCCTGGACGGCCTCAGGAGTCACCTGCTCGAGCCTCAGCATGGCCTCATCGCGGTCAACAAACTCCCCGATGTGAATTTCTGATCGACCCAAACGCACCATCCGGGCATCGGTGTTCTCCAACGCCAGCGAGGTGGATCCTTGCAGATTGCCAAGGGTTCGCTGTAACTCTTCGTCAGTAATCCCGGAGTCCGCAATATCGGCGAAAATCTCCTTCATTACCGACACCACCTCGGGCACATGGGCCGGTCCGGTCCCTGCCGCCATGCCAAAAAGCCCCTGATCGGAATACTGGCTGGCGTAGGCGTAGACGCTGTAGGCGAGTCCTCGTTTTTCCCGAACTTCCTGGAACAGCCTCGACGACATTCCCCCGCCGAGCACTGTGGCTAACACCCCCGCCACCGGTCGTCTCTCATCAGTCTGGGTAAGCCCTGGTGTGCCGAGGACCACCATTGCCTGCTCTAACGGGCGATGCACTGTCTGTTTCCTGGCGGCGCCTGGGAGGTCCTGTGCCCGGGTATCCCGCCTGGCAACCGGTGCGCTGGAGTTATCCAGGGGCCAGCCGTACTCCCGGAGGGCGGTAATCACCTGGTCCACGACTCGGTCGTGCTCCAGGGCTCCTGCGACCGTGACCACAAGCTCCTCGGGCCGGTAGTACTGCTGATAGTGACTGACCACCTGATCTCTGGACGCGCTTTGAATCGTCTCCGGCGTCCCGCCGATTGGTCTTCCTAAGGGGTGGTCGCCGAGGACGGCTTCGGCAATCCGCTCGTGGGCGACGTCGTGAGGATCATCGTCGGCCATGGCGAGCTCTTCCAAAATGACTCGGCGCTCGACATCGAACTCATCGGGATCAATCAGTGACGACGAGACCATATCGGCGAGCACGTCGATAGCCATATCCACGTCACGGTCTTGGACTTTGGCGTAGTAGCAGGTGTGTTCTTTGGCCGTCAGGGCGTTGTGTTCGCCTCCCACCTGGTCAAAGGCCACGGCGATATCCATCGCGCTGCGTCTCGGTGTGCCCTTAAACAAGAGGTGCTCAAGAAAATGAGTCGAGCCGTAGGCGATGCGATCTTCATCGCGGCTTCCCACCGCTACCCAAAAGCCAACGGACGTGCTCGCTGCCCCTGGAACGCTCTCAGTCAGGATGCGAAGTCCGGAGGGGTGAACGGTTCTTTGAAGCCTGGCTCCCTGGCTAATGGTCTGGTCAAGAGACGGTAAGTCGAGAGGCAGATTAATGGCGGGAGACACGAAGCTCGAGCCTACTCCGGACCCCTGACCCAGGGTCTCGGCACAGCCCCAGAAATGCCGAATGGGCCGGAGCCGAAGCTCCGACCCATTCAGGGTAAAGGTGGTTACGCCTTGGCGGTCGCGGAGACCGAGGCCTTCTTGGCTGCGGAGACCGCAACCATTCCGAAGCCAACCTTGTTGAGCACGTCGGCAATGACGTACACGATGGCTGCAAGAGACACAGCCATGGTCACGTCGGCGCCACCAATCTTCATGAACTCCTCGATGGAAGTTCCGATTGGGTAAATCATCCAGCCGAAGAACACGAAGCGGCGCATGATCTTTACCGCGTTAGCGGCGTAGTCAGGCATACCGTCGAGCTTCACCTGGAAGACGGCCCACACGATGTAGAGCCACGCAGCCGATGAGATGAGGAACATCACCCAGTTGTAGAGCGATCCCTCAGCCTCGCTGACCTCACCGAGGTACCCGGTGACGATCATGATGATGTCGGCGACGACGATACGGGTCACAAAACCCTTGGTCGCGGCACCGGCAATTGCCACAATCAGACCGAACTCCACCAGCAGAAGCGGGGTGGTGAGCAGCCAGTCAATGTAGCGGTACGGCATGGTGGCACCGACATCACCGGCGGACTGGTCAAAGAAGCCGACAAAGTCGGTCATGATCCAGTACATAATCGCGGCAATGAAGGTGATGAGTCCTGCATAGGTAGCAGCCATGCGGTGCTCGGGCTTGATGTCATTGCGCTCGAGAACGAAGTACAGCGTTCCCGCGGCCATGGCCACAAATCCGAGCATGAAGAATGCCTGCGTAATTGCGAGCAGATCCATTGTTCTCCCTCGAAAGGTTTTTTCTTATTTCTCTTCCGCCCGCCGCCACGACGGGATGTCGGCGGGTGGTGAGGGACTGAGCCCCCGGCGCGACAGCACCGTTTCCACTCGGCACCGTTGCTGTAGCGGGATTAGGTTACCCCGAAAATCACCGATACGGGGTTGGAAAAGGCACAATTTCTTTCCCTAACTCCCGGGCTTTCTTTTGTCGATAACCCACAATTCACCTGTGGATAACCTCCGACACGCCGATGGGGCGGCCGAAGCCGCCCCATCTGGTCCTGCTGAGCAGGAAATTACTCGTTGTCGCCGTCTGAGCCACCCGAGGCATCGTCCTCGAGAACGGGGCTCAACGACAGCTTGCCGCGGTCATCGATCTTGGTGATCTCCACCTGGATTTTCTGACCAACCGACACGACATCTTCGACGTCTTCGACGCGCTTGCCACCGGCCAGCTTGCGAAGCTCCGAGATGTGCAGCAGACCATCCTTGCCGGGAAGCAGCGAGACGAACGCACCGAAGGTGGCAATCTTCACGACGGTCCCCAAGTACTGCTCGCCCACTTCCGGGTTCACCGGGTTCGCAATCGCGTTCACACGCGAGCGTGCCTCTTCGGCGATGTTCCCGTCGGTGGCACCAATGTAGACAGTGCCGTCGTCTTCGATCGAGATCGTCGCACCGGTCTCGTCCTGAATGGCGTTAATGGTCTTACCCTTCGGACCGATGAGCTCGCCGATCTTGTCTTCAGGAATCTGAACACTGATCACGCGCGGAGCGGTGGGGGCCATCTCATCAGGCTCGGAGATGGCGTTGTTCATCACTCCGAGGATGGTGAGCCTGGCCTCTTTGGCCTGCTCAAGGGCTCCCGCCAGGACACTTGCCGGAATACCATCCAGCTTCGTGTCCAGCTGAATTGCGGTGATGAACTCACTGGTTCCCGCAACCTTGAAGTCCATATCGCCAAGGGCGTCCTCCGCACCGAGGATGTCGGTGAGTGCTTGGTAGCGCATCTCACCATTTACCTCGTCGCTGATCAGCCCCATCGCGATACCGGCTACCGGCGCGCGCAGCGGCACACCCGCGTCGAACATCGCCAGAGTCGATGCACACACCGAGCCCATTGACGTCGACCCATTGGACCCGAGAGCCTCGGAGACCTGTCGGATGGCGTAGGGGAAGTCTTCCCTGGAGGGAAGAACCGGCACGAGCGCCCGCTCCGCGAGGAAGCCGTGTCCGATTTCGCGGCGCTTCGGCGTTCCCACACGACCGGTTTCACCGGTGGAGTATGGGGGGAAGTTGTAGTGGTGCATATAGCGCTTGCTGGTCACCGGGCTCAGGGTGTCCAGCTGCTGCTCCATCTTCAACATGTTGAGCGTGGTGACACCCAGGATCTGGGTCTCTCCGCGCTGGAACAGCGCAGAGCCGTGGACGCGAGGAATCACTTCCACCTCGGCGTCCAGCCCGCGGATTTGCTCCGGGGTCCGGCCGTCAATGCGGATTCCTTCTGTCAGCACACGGTGGCGCATGATGCGCTTGGTCACTGACTTGTAGGCAGCAGACACCTGCCCGAGCACGTCCTCGCCCAGCTCACCAGCGTCGACTTTGGCCTGAATCTGCTCTTTCACACGGGCTTTCAGCTCGTCGTCTTTTGTCTGACGCTCAAGCTTGTCGGCAATCGTGTAGACCTCGGCCAGTTCTTTCGCGGCCAGGCCATCGACGAGCTCATAGACCTCGTCGGAGTAGTCGGCGAAGCGCGGGTAGTCCTGCACCTCTTTGGCAGCTGTCTTCGCAAGCTTCTCCTGCGCCTCGACCAACTGCTTCAAGAAAGGCTTCGCAGCCTCTAGCCCCTGCGCCACAACCGACTCGTCGGGCTTCGTGGCGCCGGCCTGAATCAGGTCCCAGCTTCCCTCGGTGGCTTCTGCCTCCACCATCATGATGGCGACGTCTTTTCCGCCATCGACGACGCGGCCAGCGACCATGATGTCGAAGACTGCTTCTGTCAGTTGAGAGGCGGTGGGGAAGGCAACCCACTGGTCACCAATCAGCGCCATCCGGACACCGGCAATCGGGCCGCTAAAGGGCAGGCCCGAGATCTGGGTCGAGGCACTGGCGGCGTTAATCGCGAGCGCGTCATAGAACTCGTCGGGGGCAATCGAGAGCACCGTCACGACGATTTGGACTTCGTTACGAAGACCATCGGCAAATGAGGGGCGAAGAGGACGGTCGATCAACCGGCAGACCAGGATGGCCTCGGTGGAGGGACGTCCTTCGCGGCGGAAGAACGAGCCCGGAATCTTTCCTGCGGCGTATTGACGCTCTTCCACATCAACAGTGAGCGGGAAGAAGTCAAAGCCTTCCCTGGGGTTTTTGCCCGCACTGGTCGCCGAGAGGAGCATTGTCTCCTCGTCGAGGTAGGCCGCAACGGACCCCTGTGCTTGCTGGGCGAGACGCCCGGTTTCAAAACGAACGGTTCTGGTTCCGAATTTTCCGTTATCTAAAACAGCTTCGGACCAGGTGATGTCGTCACCTTCCATGAGGTGTTTTCTCCTTATTCATCGTTGCACTGCACGCAGGCAGACCCGCGTGCACACGCTCCGAGGAGGACTTTCATGAGAACTGGCCAACAGTAGAAGTGCACCGTGGGGATATCCCCTCAGTAGACCACCACCGGTGACCAGCGAATTGTCTTCTTCGAATGCGTCTTTATGCAGTTTTTTCTTCTTGCGCACGACTGTGCACCTGCTTCAGGGTAGCAGGCAGGGAGCTGGAGCGCGTTAGCGGCGGATATTGAGCCGCTCGATCAGCGAGCGGTAGCGCTCAATGTCGATGCGCTGGAGGTATCCCAGGAGGCGACGACGCTGACCGACCAACAGCAGAAGTCCGCGGCGGGAGTGGTGGTCGTGCTTGTGGGTCTTCAAGTGCTCAGTGAGTTCGGTGACCCGGTGGGTCATGAGCGCAATCTGCACTTCGGGAGACCCGGTGTCACCTGGGTGGGTCTGGTACTGCTCGATGATGGACTGCTTTGTTTCTGGAGACATGCTCATGGCAAGACCCACTTTCTCTTCTTCTCGCTGCGCGGCGCCCACACCGGATGTGTGAGCTCTCTCTATCCGCGGCCGTTACACGGCACAAACGATGATGCTATCACCGCTTTTGCGCCGGCCACTACGGGTCCTGGGTGGGCAAGGCAGCTTAAGAGACGACGTCGGCGTTACCAATCTGTGACCATCTGACCTCTTGACCCGGGCTTGCCCGAGGGTGACACTAGGGACAAGTTACTCGCCGCTCAGGAGAGCTGGAGGCATCGCCCCACCCCTGGGCGGCGAGGTTCGTTACCGGGTGTTTCGCTAGCTAGGTTCCGTAGTGGAGTCGGTCACGCGCATCGACCAGATCTCCCACCAACTGCTCTTCCCAGTCCTGATCACCTCGATAGACGCCTCGTTCCACCCGGTGCCTGGTCAGAGCGAGCCTGACGGCCACATCGATAAATCGGTCGAGAGGTTTCTTAAGCCCCCGTTTTTTCGCCCACTTCAACGCCACCACACGACCGGCGGCAGTGGTGAGGAAGCCAAGCTCTTGGTCGAGAATCACCCCGGAGTGGGTGTAGTAACGCAAGTTCTCCAGCAAAATTCGGGCTTTTTGGGTGCGAAGCCACCACACCAACACCACCGCTCCGATAAAGAGCGGCACCTGAACAAACAAAAAGTAGGTGTAGAACGAGGGCACAAAGAACAGTGCACCGTTCCAGAGCGCGTGGAGAAGGACTGCTGGGATAAACCCGACAATGAATGCCCCGATCGCGAGCCCCCTCACCCCTCGCTCAGCAGCCCTGCCAAGCGAGAAGCCAATGAGGGCTGTGAACATCACGTGGGCAAACGGGGACATCAACCCCCTCACGACAAAGGTCTCCACAAACACTGCACTGCCCTGGCTGATGGCGGCTCCGAAATAGAGGATGTTCTCGCTGAAGGCGAAGCCGGCAGCGGACCAGGCGGCATACACGACACCGTCGATCGGGCCATCGAAGCGCTGCCTGCCAAACCAGAAGATGATCCAGACCGCGAGCCCTTTTCCAAACTCCTCGACAAGTGGTGCTTGAACAGCGGCCCCGAGGAAACTTTCCAACCCGTCGGGACTTCCGGCGAGGGGTGTGGCACTCCACACCCACCGGTCGACGCCGAGCGCAATCACCACGGCCACACCAGCGCCAAACAAGAACGCGAACGCGGTCGCTGCCGGAGGTTCAGGTTCGAAGCGGTCAATCCATCGAATCCCCGCCATCACGATAAACAGCGGCACTAACGCCACGACAGCGGAGAGCACCAGCAGAGGCCCGCCGAGGTTTCCCGCGAGCGTGTCGACCACCGTCAGTGACGCAAGGCCCACGACGATGAACCCGACAATGGCGAGGATGGACAGCGTCACATTCCGCAGGAAGCGTCCGGTCGTGCCGCGCCTGGGAGTACTCGCCATCCGAGTGAGACTAGTCCGCGTCTCTGACCTCGGGGAGGACGATGGCTGTTGTCTCATCCGAGACGCCACTCAAGCGCTCCGGGGAGAGAACGCGGTTGAGCTCCTCTTCTGACATCAGGCCCTGTTCGAGAACCAATTCTCGGATAGAGCGGTTGCTGTGGAGTGCTTCGTGGGCGAGCTTGGCCGACTGCTGATAGCCAAGCTCGGGGGTCAGCGCGGTCACCACTCCCACACTGGACTCAACCTGCTGTCGAAGCCTGTCTTCATTGGCGGTAATGCCGTCAACGCAGTTCACCCGGAGAGTGACACACGCTTTTGTCATCCACATCAGTGACTGCAGAATCGACGAGGCAATAACGGGTTCGAAGGCGTTTAACTGCAACTGACCAGCTTCGGACGCAGCCGACACGGTGGCGTCGGCACCGATGATCGAAAAAGCAACTTGGTTGACCACCTCGGGAATGACGGGGTTTACTTTGCCCGGCATAATCGACGAGCCTGCCTGCTGGGCGGGGAGGTTAATTTCTCCAAACCCTGCCTGTGGTCCGCTCGAGAGCAGTCGTAGGTCGTTACAAATTTTCGACAGCTTCACCGCGAGCCGCTTGAGGGCGCCACTCAAGGTCATGAAAACGCCGGTATCGCTGGTGGCTTCAATGAGGTCAGGTGCTGTGCGAACTGGCAGGCCCGTAATTTCCTCGAGATGCGCGCGCACGGCCTCCGGATAACGGGAGTCTGCGGTGATTCCGGTTCCGATTGCTGTCGCTCCCATGTTGATTTCACAGAGGAAAGGAATGACTTCGGCGAGACGATCGTGGTCTTCTTCGACTGTCGTGCGAAAGCCACCGAACTCCTGTCCGAGTGTCATCGGAACGGCGTCTTGTAACTGGGTTCTGCCCACTTTCAACACATCGGCAAACTCGTCTGCTTTCCGCCCGAACGAGTCGGCAAGCGCCTGGTGCTCCGGCAACAGCGCTTGGATGCCACGAACCATGGCCAACTTGATGGCGGTCGGATACACGTCGTTGGTGCTTTGGGAGCGATTGACATCGTCAATCGGATGCAGATGGTGGTAGTCGCCTTTCTCGAAACCCAGCAATTCCAGCGCTCGGTTGGCGATGATCTCGTTCGCACACATATTCGTTGAGGTGCCAGCCCCACCCTGGATGGCTCCCAGAACAAACTCTTCGTGCAGTGCGCCGTCGATAATTTCCTGGCAGGCGCGGTCAATGGCGTCTGCTTTCTCTGGCTCCAAATCACCCAAGTCGCGGTTAGCTCTCGCCGCCGCCTGTTTTACTCGGGCCAGAGCGATGACCAGGTCGGGATAGTTCGAGATCGCCCGACGAGTGATGCCGAAGTTCGCGAGCGCTCTGGCGGTGTGAATCCCCCAGTAGGCATCCGCCGGGACGGCTAGTTCACCAAGGGAATCTCTCTCGATGCGGGTCGGCCCGTCGGGGTCGTCCTCAAGCGTGCGGGCGGGGCCGGTGGTGATGACCACTGAGGACCTCCCGGCGTGTGATGACTGAGCGAGGCTGTTGCCTCCCCAGCCTACGACTCGGTGGGTAAATACCAGTCAAACTCTTTATGGCTCTCATACTCGTCTCCTACACTCGAGTCACCAATCCCAAAGGAGTCCCAATGTCCGATGCCCCGATCGAGTTTTATGGCGCCTCGTGGTGCGGCGACTGTGTTCGCGCCCAAGCACTGCTGGAGCACTACGGCGTGGAATTCAACTACCACGACATCGACGCCAGTGACGAGGACAAGGCCAAAGCCATCGAAATCTCTGGTCTTCAGAAGATTCCGGTCCTGCAGTTCTCTGATGGCAGCTTCCTCAGCGAGCCCTCCAGCCCGATTCTGGAGAAGAAACTGACGGACCTGGATCTCATTTAAGGGTTCTTACTGGCCGAGGTCGAATTCCTCGGCAGCACGGCGGTCGTATTCGCTCCTCACACGGTGATAGTCGTCCCAGTCGATATCGGCTGGGACCCCTTCCCGGAAAAACCGGTGGCCGAGGGTGGCAGCGGTGTCCGGGTCATCTTCGACGAGCCTGGCCCATTCTTCGAGCTCTGCCACCCGCCTGGCCAGGTCATCAAGGCTGGCGTCAGCCAAATTCATGGAGTGCTCTCATCTGGCGTACTCATCCATGCCACGTCTAGAACATCGTCGTCATCACCAATGGTGATGGTGGCCTCGGTGAACGAGCCTTGGAGTGCGCGAGGAAGCCACATCTTGGCATCTGCCCACATCAACTCGAACGGAATGTCCTCCACCCGCCACCATTCGGGGCTTAGCTCGACTGACTCCTGAACCTCTCCCTCGAACACTTCGAGAACGAACGCGTGCGAGCGCTGAGACAGGTGAGGCCTGGTGGGAAAGGGGTAATGCAGCCGGGCAATCGGCTGTAAATCATCGGCGCCTGCGAGGAGACCTACTTCTTCGTGTAACTCACGAATCGCAGCCTCGCGGAGCGACTCTCCCGCCTCGACCTTTCCGCCGGGGCCAACCCAGCGGCCCACACCGAGCCCAGTATTTTTTCGCCCCAACAACACTTCGGTTCCCACAGAGGTGTGCCGGAGCGGATACACCACGACAACGTCGTACACGCCACCAGGCTAACTGCGGAGAAGAAGCCACCCAGCCCCGATACGGTGTGGGTCGGAGGAGCAACGATGCAATTGGGGCCGGCACGAATCATTTCCGCGGTGTTGCCTCTTCTTGCCGCCGGAACGCTCGGCACGGGCTTAACAGTTCAAATCTCTGACCAGGTCGTCAACCAGGCGTTCGTTCCCGCCGAGTACTTCTCCTATTTCACGATCCAGACCATGCTGGCGAACCTGGTTGCCCTCACTGCAGCGGGACTCTTCCGGCTCCGCTCGCACACCGACACCGTCCTGCTCACCACAGTGCGGAAAGCTCTTTTTGCCTATGCGGTGGTGACCGGTCTTGTCTATAACCTGCTCCTCCGCGGACTACCGGACGAGCCAGGTGAGTATGTCTCCGACATTGGATTCCCGAACGAAATCCTGCACGTGGTGATCCCCGTCTATTTGGTCCTCGACTGGATTTTGACCCCACATCACACCCGAGTGCCCTGGAGTGGGTTGTGGATTGGGCTTGTCTATCCGATTGTGTGGGTGAGCTTTAGCCTCAGCCGCGGAGCTCTCACCGGCTGGTACCCCTACGACTTCTTGGACCCCCGCGGACCTGCTGGGTGGGCCGGCGTGATGGCCCACGTCGTAGGCATTGCCTTACTCTTGCTCGTTCTTTTGGGGCTTGCCGCCTGGATTAACAGGCTGTATTGCAGGCTCCGAGGGATTTAAGCCCGGCACATTAGCGCGACTACGCCTCGACTTTTTCGCCTCTGGCTTCGAGTGCGGCAATAAGCAGGTTGCCAAGGGCTACCTCCTGCATCGTGCCCTCCACCGCGTCGGCTTCCTCATCGCCATCCAGGGCGCGAAGGGCAAGACCAGATTTCTGGTCAATCAATTCCGCGATTCGCTGGTCAATGGTTTGAGCAGCAAGAATGCGCCAGGCGGTCACCGGCAACTCCTGGCCGATTCGGTGGACCCGGTCAATAGCCTGAGTTTGCTCGGCACTTGTCCAACTGAGCTCTGCGAGCACCACGTTGGAGGCCGCCTGCAGGTTGACTCCCACTCCGGCTGCGGTCAGCGAGCAGACAATCACGCCCACTGATTCGTCATTGGTGAACCGGTCGATGGCGTCCTGACGGGCTTGGGCGGTCTGGTCACCGCGGATTTGGGTGGGATTGAAGCCCTGCTCGACGAAGTGCTGGTAGGCCACGTCGAGAACGTCAATGTGCTTGGCGAAGAAGACCACTTTGCCCACGTTCCGGGCGAGTTGGGCGGTGTAGTCCGCGGCCATGTGGGCTTTTGCCTTACCAATGGTGCGCACCAATGAGAAGACATTTTCTTGGGTGCCTTCTTGTTTGGACTCTTCGATTTCTGAGTGACAAACCAACCGAACCAGATCGGTGTCGATCGTGGGGGTGTCCGTGCCGCGGGCTGCCACCACGCGGTCATAGCGCTCGAGTAGGCGCTGGACCAACGCTTGTTCGGCGTCTCGAATACTCCGGCTTTCCTCGTCATCCAGCTCGACTGGGATATCAGCAATACGCCGTGCCGGGATGTCCCCCGCAACGTCTTCTTTCCGGCGCCGGACGATTCCCATTGAAATCACCTGTTTACGCGCCTCTTGGAAGAAACCAGGATCCACCGGAGTGAGACCGGTGCTCTCCAGCTTTGCCATCAGCTCCGGCAGAGGTTTCTTGTCGTCAATCCAACCCAAAAACTCCCAAATCATGCGGAAGTCTTCAATTTGGTTGATCAGCGGAGTTCCTGTCAG
>CAJXYC010000004.1 GCA_913063365.1 uncultured Cellulomonadaceae bacterium | reverse complement strand
CGCGGTCGGCGGCGAAGACCACCACGGCCGCCCGCTTCGGATTTTCGGACTCGGTGAGAAGAGGGTGGTCAATATCGGAGTAGGTGGCCACCGCCGAGACCGCGCGGGTGACCGCACGGGCATACGGCCCAGCCTCCGACATCCGCTGCTGGGCTTTTTGAATACGCGAGGCGGAGATCAGCTCCATCGCTCGCGTAATCTTCTTGGTCGCTTTGGCAGAGCGAATCTTCTGCCGGTAGACCCGAAGTTGTGCACCCATGAGTTGTTAGTTCCCTATCGACCTAGCGCTTGCCCTTGACGATCTTTACCTGCTCGATGTCGTCGTCTTCCAACGCATCGAACTGCTCCGACCCGGGGTGGCCGAGGCCTTCTGATCCCGCGCCACGGAAGGAGACAACAAACTTGTCGACTTCCTTCTCGAGCTCGTCTTTCACGTCGTCTTCGAGCTTCTCGGACTTGCGGATCTTGTCGAGAATCTTGGTGTTGCGACGCAGGTGGTCGAGAAGCTCGGACTCGAACTTCAGGACCTCTTCGACCTCAATCTCGTCGAGCTTTCCGTTGGTTCCAGCCCAAATCGAGACCACCTGCTCCTCCACCGGATACGGGGAGTACTGGGGCTGTTTGAGAAGCTCGGTCAACCGGGCTCCACGGGCCAGCTGTGCACGGCTCGCCGCATCCAAGTCGGAGGCGAACATTGCGAAGGCCTCCAGCGAGCGATACTGCGCGAGCTCGAGCTTCAATGTTCCAGACACCGACTTAATCGACTTCACCTGCGCGTCACCACCGACACGAGACACCGAAATACCGACATCCACAGCGGGACGCTGGTTGGCGTTGAAGAGGTCTGACTGCAGGAAGATCTGACCGTCAGTAATCGAAATCACGTTGGTCGGAATAAACGCCGAGACGTCGTTGGCTTTGGTTTCGATAATCGGCAGACCCGTCATCGATCCCGCGCCCATCTCATCGGAGAGCTTCGCGCAACGCTCCAGCAGACGGGAGTGTAAGTAGAAGACGTCACCGGGGAAGGCTTCACGGCCCGGTGGGCGACGCAGCAGAAGCGACACCGCGCGGTACGCCTCGGCCTGCTTGGACAAGTCGTCAAAGATGATCAGCACGTGCTTGCTGTCATACATCCAGTGCTGTCCGATGGCTGAACCGGTGTAGGGGGCGAGGTATTTAAACCCGGCGGGGTCAGACGCGGGGGCAGCGACGATTGTCGTGTACTCCATCGCTCCGGCGTCTTCCAGGGCGCCCTTCACCGCGGCGATTGTCGAGCCTTTCTGACCGACAGCCACATAAATACAGCGGACCTGCTTCTCTGGGTCACCAGATGCCCAGTTGTCCTTCTGGTTGATGATCGTGTCAATGGCAATCGCGGTTTTACCGGTCTGGCGGTCACCAATAATCAGCTGACGCTGTCCACGACCGATCGGAATCATCGCGTCGATGGCCTTAATACCGGTCTGCATCGGCTCGTGCACCGACTTACGCGCCATCACACCCGGGGCCTGCAGCTCCAGTGCGCGACGACCAGAGGACTTAATCTCACCCAGGCCGTCAATCGGCTGGCCGAGTGGGTCCACCACACGGCCCATGTAGCCATCGCCGACAGGAACCGAGAGAACCTCACCGGTCCGGGTGACTTCCTGACCCGCCTCAACACCGGAGAACTCACCGAGGATAACGACACCGATTTCGTTCTCGTCCAGGTTCTGAGCGATACCGAGCGTGCCGTCAGCGAAGCGCACCAACTCGTTGGCCATACAGCCCGGAAGGCCCTCGACGTGGGCAATACCGTCTGCCGCATCGACGACCGTGCCGGTCTCGGTGGCGTCGGCGCTCCCTGGCTCATAACTCGACGCGAATTTCTTCAACGCGTCGCGGATATCTCCGGGGTTGATTGTCAGTTCTGCCATCATTCCATCCTTGTGTTGTCGACTAGACGTCTGTCTAGCCAGCGAGCTGAAGTCTCATTTCGTTTAGTTGGGTCGACACGCTGCCGTCCATGACCAGGTCTCCCACACGAATGCGGGCACCCCCAATCACCTCCGGGGTCATCACCACATCGAGGTAGTGATCGCGGCCAAATTTCTTCTGGAGTAACGCGCCGACGTCTTTCTGCTGCGCAGCACTGAGCGCCTGCGCGACCTGGACCTCGGCCAAGCCACGGCCGTCGTGGTCCAGCACCAGTTCCGCTGCCTCCTGCAGTGCGTCGCTTGCGCGGCGTCCTCGGGGTTGTGCCACGACATGGGCAATCACCGCGAGCGAGGCGGGGTCAACTTTCTTGGAGAAAATCGCCTCCACAATCGACACCTTCGACTCTGTCGTCGCGCGCTTGTCGGAGAGGGCAAGCTGCAGCTCTGCGTGCCCGCGAATAACGCGGCTTGCTTGCAGAAGCTCCGAGGCCAGCGTGTCGACATCGGCGAGACCCGCGCTCACTCGAACCCCTAAGTGTTCGATTCCGGCAAGAAGATCCGCAGGAGCTGACCAGGACAGCTCCACGACGTGATCGAGTAATTGCCTGGAAGCAGCGGGGAGAGAGCCCATGGCGCCATCGAGCAATGTGCTGCGATCGGCGGGGTCGTGACCCGGGTCAGCCAGGGCTGAGAGCAACGAAGGGTAGGCGGCAATGGCGCGACCGGCCTGGAAAAGACCCGACACCGCGTCTTGCGTGACGCCCGTCACTGACTGGGCGCGGTCGGTGACCGCCGCCAGTGATTCCCTCGTTTGTGCACCCATTTACTTGGCTGTCTTCTTCGCTGTCGTCTTCTTGGTGGCTGTTTTCTTCGCGGCAGGCTTGGCTGGCTTCTCCAGGTCTTTCAACATGGAGTCCACAACGGCCTTCGCTTTCTTGTCCTGACCGAGCTGGTCGCGGACAACCGCACCGGCAAGATCCAGGGCGAGAGATCCCACTTCTTTTCGAAGCGACACCACGGCGGCTTGACGCTCGGCCTCGATCTGCGCTTGGGCAGTCTGGGCGATGCGCTCCGCGTCGGCTTCGGCCTGTTCCCGCATTTCTTTGAGGATGGCCTGGCCTTCGCTTCTGGCCTCGTCGCGAATAGACGCGGCTTCGTCGCGGGCATCGTTCAGAAGCTTGGTGTACTTCTCCAGAGCCTCTTGAGCTTCCTTCTGGGCTGACTGGGCGTCTTCGATGCCACCTTCGATGGCTTCGGAGCGCTCATCCAGCACCTTCTGGAGTCGGGGCAGGATCACACGCCAGAACAGCACCAACACGAGGGCGAACGGGATGATCGACCACACGATGTCGTAAATCGCGGGCAGGAGAGGGTTCTGGGCCTCCCCTTCGGCCGCGAGAAGTGCGCTGTAGGGCAGCATTCCTGGCCTCCTAGCCGGTGAAGATGAAGTAGGTCGCGATACCGATGAACGCCAGCGCCTCGGTAAAGGCAATACCGATGTACATCAGAACCGTCAGGCGACCCTGGAGTTCGGGCTGACGAGCCACCGATTCGATGGTCTTTCCGACGACGATACCCACACCAATGGCGGGTCCGATGGCGGCCAGACCGTAACCAACGGTGGCGATATTTCCGGTGAGTTCTGCGAGTTCCACAGCTCGTTCCTTCCTGGTTGGTGCTTCGGTGTCCCGAAGCGGGGGTTAGTGTTCTTCCGCCAGCGCGAGCTGGAGGTAGACGGCGGTCAAGAGGGCAAAAACATAGGCCTGCAGGATGGCAACAAAAATTTCAAAAAAGGTGAACACGATGCTGAAGGCAATCGTGCCGATGCCGAAGAGGGCTTGGATGTTGCCGGAATACAGGATGAAAAAGTGCGTCGAGGAGAAAAACAGCACGAGCAAGAAGTGACCCACGACCATGTTCATCAACAGACGAAGAGTCAGCGTGATTGGTCGGAGAATAAACGTCGAGACGATTTCAATGGGTGTGACGATGATGTAGAGGGGCCAGGGCACACCCGGTGGGAACAGCGAGTTTCGAAGGAAGGTTCCCGGATGTTTTCGCAACCCGGCGTAGATGAAGGCCAGATAGGCGGTCACCGCCAGGACAAGCGGCATTCCAATCACACTGGTGCCAGCGATATTGAGCCCCGGAATGATTCCGGTGAGGTTCATAAACAACACCAGGAAGAAGATGCTGGAGATCAGCGGGAGGAAACGCTTCCCGTCTTTCTCTCCCAACACGTTGATCGCAATTCCGCTGCGGACCAAGTCCAGCGCCATTTCAATCACGCCCTGGAAGCGGCCAGGAATCACGGTCATCTTCCGGGTGCCGAAATAGAACACGAGGAAGAGCACCAACACGGCGAGCAAACGGATCAATACGATCCGGTTCATCTCGAAGATGGTGCCTTCAAAAAGAATCGCGGGGGGGAAGAATTCCGCAATGGTCGGTGGGGAGAACTCACCGGTCTCGCCGCCGGCCAGAGGCATCAGGCGGCTACTGAGTGTCGCGAACAGCGTTGTCTCCCGAGTCGTGGCGCACAGAGTCGCGCGGCGGCTACGTGTCTAATGACCCTATCAATCCCTGAGGCCCCCTGCTACCAGTTAGCTGGGAGAAAAACGGTCTAGTCGGCAATCTCGACTCGTGCTGCGCGCCCGACTGTGTCCTGCAGCGTTTTTTTCGTCACCGCTCCCCGTCGAAGGATCCGAATAACCGGGCCGTCTTCGTGCTCCTCGTCCAGTTCAATCACCGTGGAGCGCCTGGAGCCGGGAGGCACTGTGGCCTCCAACGTCAGAGAAATCGCCTCCGAACTCATCTCCACACCCTGGACTCCGCTCACCGCCAGCGGACCAGTGTCCGCCAGGAGCTCCCTCAGTACGTCGTGATCGGGAATGCGGAGTGAGACCACCGGAGCAAAGTCGGCGAGGCCACCCGCGAGCGACGGGTTGACAGGCGTCATGATGCTAAGCGGTCCTGGCCAGAGCGCTTCTGTCAGTGTCGTCATTAACGGCGTCACCTCCGCGGCGAGCGCGTGCAGCGCTTCTGGTCTGGAGAACAAAATCTGCAGTGCCACTGGCTGATCCCAGCCTTTCAGTGCCGCGAGACGAGACCTCCCCACAGCCGAAAAAGCGTCGGCTGCGACCGCGACCGTGGTGTCGGTGGGGAGAACGACGACCTGTCCACGTCCCAGTTCTCTCGACGCCCGCAGTAGCGCCTCAGATTTTCCTCGTGGAGTGTCAATACTGAGAACGTCGGCGGGACTCATGTGTGTGAGGAGCTGGGGAGCTCGACGTCAATTTCGGGGGGCCTCGAGCGGATTACGACCGTGACCTCCACAATCAGGCCCACGAGCAGCGCCGCCACAATCGTCAGAAACAGCGTGGTGGAATCTGCCCACGCGACGTCACCTAACCAGAACACCAGGGCAAGGAACACGACAAACTTCGCTAACCAGACACCGAGTACCACGGCAAAGAAACCTGGCCGGAGCACATCTCCTCGCCCCGCCCGAAGCGCCCACGTGATGGACAGGGGTGTGAGGGCCAGAAAGGCGAAGCCAACCGCGGTGCCAAGGAGTGCGCCCAGAACACCTTCTAGCTCTGCCACCAGGGCCCCGGCCACACTCGAGACAACAGCGACCAGCGAGATTCCGACAATCCCCCACAGCCATGTCCGTCTGATCAGTAGCTCGACGCTCACGATTTAGCCCTTTCCTGTCCCACCAGGGACCGCGAGTGGGTCATTTTTCTGGCGGTTATCGGGTGACAGGGTAACCACGGCAGATCCGACTAATCCGAGCGCAATGATGCCCACCGCGACATACCACTCGACAAAGAGGAACATGAGTGTGCCGATCGCCAGGACAGATGTCCACGCATACAAAATCAACACTGCTTGCAGATGCGTGTGTCCCATATCCAGGAGACGGTGGTGCAGGTGTTGCCGGTCTGCCTCGAAGGGACTCATTCCGGCTCGCAGGCGCCGTAGCACCGCAAGCAGGAAGTCCAGAAGCGGCACCACCAGCACCGCAAGCGGCAGCAAGACGGGAATAAAGGCCGGCAACAACTGCGAGGCGCTCACTAACGCCGGATCAATCTGGCCTGTCACCGAAATCGCCGTGGTGGCCATAATCAGTCCCACTAAGAGGGAACCGGAGTCACCGAGGAAGAGCTTCGCCGGATGCCAATTAAACGGCACAAAGCCCAGCATTCCGCCGAGCAGGATGGCCGTAAACAGCGAGGCGTAGTTGAAGTAGGGGGTGTCCGCTTCGCTGGTGGCGAGAAGGAAGCTGTAGATAAAGAAGACACTGCTCGCAATCAGCGTCACGCCAGCGACTAGTCCGTCAAGCCCGTCGATGAAATTCACGGCATTCATCACTAGCACCACCGCGAGAACAGTGAGCACGAGCGAGAGAGTTGGAGAAAACAGGGTCAAGCCACCGATCGGGACCGACACAATCTGAACGCCCTGCCATGCGACAACGCCCGCCGCCAGAATTTGACCGGCGAGCTTGGTCAACCAATCCAAATCAAATAGGTCGTCCAAGAACCCAATCAGCACGACGATGGCTGCCGCTCCCACGAGCGCCCAGACCGTGCGCTGGGTCGCAAAGACTCCCTCGAACCAACTCACCTGACTCGCCACGATCGTGGCGACGAGCAGTGCCGAGAAAAGCGCCAGACCCCCCAGCCGCGGTGTGGGGTTTTCGTGGACATCTCGCTGACGAATATCGCGCCGGACCGCCCACCGCGGGTTGAGACGCCACATCACAAGCGACACCGCAAAACTGACGACAGCCGCCACAATCAGCACCAGGGCGTAGAACGTCACTGGCCCACCTCAAAACCGGCCGATGTGAGCTCTTTGGCCGAAATTGCTCCCTCGCGGAGAATCACCAGGCGGGTGCCGCCAGTCGCGAGGTCTGTCGCGTCAACGATGGTGGAGGGGGTGTGGTCGGTGTCCGAGCCAGAGCCCGCATTCAAATACACCGCGACCTCGTCCCCAAAGGTGTTGATGGCGTGAAACACACTCGTCGCCGGGGGTTCACCGTGCCGATTGGCACTGGTCACCGCGAGCGGGCCGTGCATGCGGAGAAGCTCTAACAAAGCCGTTTGGTCTGGAGCTCGAAGAGCAATGGTCCCTGGAGTTTCTCCAATGTCGATGTCCAGATCAGGCGAGACAGGAAGGACGACCGTGAGTGCCCCTGGCCAGAACTGTTTCATGAGGTCTTGTACGTGGTCGGTAACGGCCCCTTCCGCCACCAGGCCTGACACTTGATCGGAACCCGAGACCAGAATGGGCGGCGCCATATCCCGGCCGCGTCCCTTCGCCCCCACCACGCGGTCGATGGCGCCTGGAACCCGAGGGGAGACACCGATGCCGTAGACGGTATCGGTGGGGACCACGACGATTTCACCGCGGGATAGCGCGGCGTGAGCCTGGTGAAGACCGGCCATTAGGGCCTCTTCATCGCGCACATCGAACAAGGTGGCCATCAGATGGTCAGTCTACGCAGGGGCCCTAGGCTTACCGTGATGCTCTTTCTGTTCGACATGGACAATGTCCTCTACGACTATCAGTGGCGTCGGCGAATGGACGGCTTGAGCGAGGTCACCGGTCACGACTTTCACGAGCTTCGTCGTCGGTGGTGGCATGACGACGGTGAGTGGGCCGCGGAGCGCGGCGATCCACCAACCGGTGAGGAATACCTCCAGCGGGCAAACGCCGCTTTTGAGCGTGAGGTCACGAGAGAGCAATGGTTATTTCACCGGCGCTCGGCGATGGAGCTACGACCTGACATTGTGGCGGTGGCTCAGTTCGCCGCTCAGCACGGGGACATTGCAGTTCTCACCAATAACGGAGCGCTCATCGGCGAGCACCTTGCCGACACTATTGCCCCCGAGCTCGCCGATGTGTTTGGGGAGAATTTGTTTGCGACAGCCCATTTCTTTGAGAGAAAACCAGAGCCCACCGTCTTCCAACGGACCGTTGATCATTTAGGAATTCCAGCGTCAGAAACATTCTTTGTCGACGACATTCCAGAAAATGTTCGAGGCGCGGAAGCCATTGGCATCACCGGGCATTGGTTCAATCCCGGCCAGACCGCTGGCGAACTACAGCAGGCGATGCAGGGCTTTATCGACGAGCGCGCTCAGCGCGGGTAAAACGGGGACGACCGAGCAAATCGGTCATCGTCTCCACTCGGGCAAATCCGGACCCGCCGAGCATCTCCCGAACCTCTGCGGCATGGTCGATGCCGTGTTCGATGAGCACCACTCCCCCATCTCGGAGCAATGTCGACGACACCGCAATGACGGTGTCGATGACGGCAAGGCCCCTCTGATCGGCAAAGAGGGCAATATCCGGGTCTGACTCGCGCGTCTCAGCATCGAGTTCATCGACTCCCTCAACGAGATACGGCGGATTGGAGACCACCAGGTCTACTGACCCTTCCCCCCGTACCCCGAGGGCGTCAGTCACATCACCGATCAGAATCTCGACAGACTCCGGTGCCAGGCGAGCGACATTGGAGCGCAGGTAGTCCGAGGCCTCGGGGGAAACCTCGACCGCAAGGACCTGTGCATGGGGTGAGGCATGGGCAATTGCTAATCCAATTGCTCCAGACCCTGCACACAAATCGACGACCTGAATCACACCATCACGTGGTGGCATCAGCTCCAGCTCAGTCCTCGCCTGCTCAGCCAACAGCTCGGTTTCTGGTCTGGGGGTGAACACTCCCGGTCCCACCGATAACTCCAGATTGAGAAAAGGCGCCAGGCCGGTGATGTGCCAGAGCGGCTCACGCTGCTCACGGCGACTGACCGCCTCCTCGAAGCGGTCGAGGACTTCGTCCGATAATTCGAGGCGGCCGGCGATGGTCTGTGCATGGAGTTCACCACGCGAAATCCCGGTGGCGAAAGAGAGCAGATGCCAGGCGTCCGCCTCAGGAGAGGCGACACCTGCTGCCTGGAGCCTGGAGAGCGCCCGGTCAATCTGCTCGAGCGTCACCGACTATTCCTCGCCGAGAGCCTGGAGCTGTGCTTCTTCGTCGTGTGCCACACAGGAATCGATCACGGGGTCCAGCGCACCAGCCATGACCTGATCCAGGTTGTATGCCTTGAAGCCGGTGCGGTGATCAGCCAGTCGATTCTCGGGGAAGTTGTATGTCCGGATTCTCTCGGAGCGGTCCATGCCTCGAATTTGGGATTTGCGCAGGTTTGACGCTTCCGCCTCTTGCTCTTCCTGCTGCTTCGCAAGAAGCCTGGCGCGGAGGACTCGCATGGCTGCTTCACGGTTTTGCAGCTGAGACTTTTCGTTCTGCATCGAGACCACGATTCCGGTTGGCACGTGGGTAATTCGGACAGCTGAGTCGGTGGTGTTCACCGACTGTCCTCCAGGACCGCTCGAGCGGAACACATCGATCTTCAGATCGTTTTGGTTAATTTCGACCTCTTCTGGTTCGTCCACTTCAGGAAACACCAGGACTCCAGTGGTGGAGGTGTGAATGCGGCCTTGGGACTCGGTGGTGGGAACCCGCTGCACGCGGTGGACACCGCCTTCGTATTTGAGTCTCGCCCAGACACCCTCCGCCGGGTCAGCCGACGAGGACTTGATGGCGACTTGGACGTTTTTGTAGCCGCCTAAGTCACTCTCGGTGGAATCCAAGACCTCTGTTTTCCAACCTCGTGACTCGGCGTAGTGCAGATACATCCGGAGCAAATCGGCCGCGAACAGCGCGGATTCCTCGCCCCCTTCGCCACCTTTGATTTCCATAATGACGTCACGGCCGTCATCAGGGTCTTTCGGGATCAACAGATTCCGCAGGTGATCCTCGGTCTCCTGGATTCTCTGCTCCAGCTCCGGAAGCTCCTCGCCGAAGCTCGGGTCTTCGTCGGCGAGTTCTTTCGTCGCCTGGAGATCGTCCTGAAGACCGACCAGGGTGTTGTGGGTAGTGACGATCCGATCGAGCTCCAAATAGCGTCGGTTGAGCTTCCTCGCCATCCCCGGGTTTTGGTGCACCGCGGGGTCGGCGAGCTTCTGTTGAAGCTCCCCGTGTTCGCTACGGAGCTGATCGATCGAATCCCACATTTAGGAACCTTGGCGGAACGTGGCCTCCGATGTCGACAGCGCGTCGACCATCTTGTCGGCGCCCCCTGTCTTCTCGGACAGCTCCATCAAATACCCCAAGACCTCTACCGGGTCGGCGTGGAGAGCGTGACGACGGAACTCATCGGTCACCATGGCGTCTTTATGACCCACCAGTGCCTCATCCCGGCTTGTTCCAGAGCGCACCACATCGATGGCCGGGAACAACCTGGCACGAGAAGCCTCCGGTGAGAGCACGAGCTCCACGGTGGCAAGCTGCGAGATCTCGTGGGCAACCTGGTCATCAATTGCTTGACCAGAATCAGCCAGCAGAGTCCCCAGCACAGTGAGAGAGCCTCCGCCTTCGACCTGGCGACCAGCGCCCACCAGACGCTTGGTGGGATAGAGCCAGGCGGCATCAGCCTGCTGGCTGCCACGCGAGTGCGTGCCGGTCAGCTGGTAGGCCCTGGCCAGACGGGTAATCGAGTCGACAATCACCACCACATCGTGTCCGAGCTCGACCAGTCGCTTTGCGCGCTCAATCGCAAGCTCGGCGATGGTGGTGTGGTCGTCAGCGGGCCGGTCGAAGGTGGAGGCGATGACCTCACCCTTCACGCTTCGCTGCAATTCCGTCACCGTCTCCGGGTTTTCGTCGACCAGGACCACCATGAGGTGCACATCCGGGTGGTTGGCCGCAATCGATTCAGCAAGGCGCTGCACCATCGTCGACTTTCCGGACTTCGGTGGTGCCACAATCACGCCACGCTGACCCATGGCAAGCGGGGAGAAAATGTCGACAAGACCCATGGCCTTGATATCGGTGCCGCCAGCGACAGTCAGACGCTTCGTCGGGTGAACGGCCGTGAGCGACGCAAACTCAGGACGCTTTTGTGCTTCTTCAGCGGTTTGCGCGTTCACCGTGTCCAGCGCCACGAGAGCGTTGTATTTCTGACGCCCCTGCAGCTCACCTTCTTTCGGCTGGCGAATCGAGCCAATGACGGCGTCACCCTTGCGCAGGTTGTATTTCTTCACCTGTCCGAGAGACACGTAAATGTCTGTCGGGCCTGGAAGGTAACCAGTGGTGCGGACAAAGGCGTAGTTATCGAGCACGTCCAGGATTCCGCCAATCGGAATCAGGACATCGTCATCCGAAATTTCTGGATCGACATCATCGTGGTTGCCCCGACCGCGGCGGCGGTCACGACCCCGACCGCGTCCACGACCCCGACCATTCGATTCCTGCTCGGTCTGCTCGTCAGACGACTCGGTCGAGTCGGTTGAGCTTTCGGTCGACTCACCCTCGGCGTCAGCTTTCTTCGCCGGGCGACGACCACGAGTGGTCTTCTTGGGTGCGTCGTCAGTTGCCGGCGCCTCAGCCGAGGCCTCCGGAGTGACGACGTCGTCGGTCTTGGCACGCCGAGAACCGCGTGCGGGAGCCTTCTTTTCGGGCTCAGTTACTTCTGATTGTTCGGTGTCAGCCACCTGGGTCTCCTTTGTGTTGAGTGGTTCTCCGCATCGGCCCAGTGCCCTCGACTCCTAGTGGGGGTCGACTGGCGATTCCTGACAACTACCGCTCCGCGAAGAGAGACAGTGACCGGAGGAGCCGGTGAGAATTCCGGAGTGCTAACTGGGTTCAGTCGGCGAGCGCCGGAAGCGCTTCTACTGTAGCACCACGCTCATCCACGGTGAGCGTGTGGCACTCCCAGGGGCTCTTTTGGTGGGCAGCAATGAGCGCCTCTACTTCCGGGCGCTGGGCGGGATCACTGCACAACACCAGGATCGACGGCCCTGCGCCACTGACGACAGCGGCGTAGCCCTTGTCCCGGAGGGTACGAATGAGCTCGTCGGTTTCAGGCATGGCGCTGGCGCGGTAGCCCTGGTGCAAACGGTCTTCTGTGGCCTCCAGCAACAGCTCGGGGCTGTTGAGCAGTGCCGCAATCAGCAGCGATGCTCGGGAGAGGTTGAAGATGGCGTCTTCGTGGGGAACCGTCTCAGGCTGGAGGCTTCTGGCCAATTGGGTAGACATTTTGCTGGTGGTGGGAATCGCTACCAACAAAGAGACTCCACGGTGCACAGAGAGTTTCTTGTGCCGTGGTCCTTCGTCGGTCATCCAGGCGATGGTGAGCCCCCCAAACAGAGACGGAGCAATGTTGTCGGGATGGCCTTCCAACTCCGTGGCGAGCCGAAGAAGCTCTGCTTGGTTCACCTCAACGATTCCGTCGACAAGGCCTTTGGCCGCGAGAACTCCGGCCACAATCGCGGCACCGGACGATCCCACTCCTCGGCCATGAGGGATGCGGTTGGTGGCGACCAGTTTGAGTCCGGGCAGATCCACACCCCAGGCTGTCAGGGCGTGACGAAGAGATGAGGCCACCAGGTTGGTCTCATCGGTCGGTACATCTCCGGCACCCACACCGTGTACCTCTACGGTCACCCCAGAGCCTTTAACGACTTCGGCATCGACCTGGTCGTAGATGGTGAGCGCCATGCCAAGAGTGTCAAAACCAGGGCCTAAGTTCGCCGTGGTGGCCGGAACGACCACGCGCACGGCGGTGCCGAGAGGAATGGAGGTCACGAGCGGTCTCCTGTCAATTCGAGCTCTTCAGCGACCAAGTCCACATCCACCGGCAGTTTGGTGGGTTGAATGTCAGCGCCATCAGCGTCTTTCAATGCCCACTGCGGGTCTTTCAGACCGTGACCGGTAACGGTCAGGACGGCGGTGGCACCTTTGTCGAGCACCCCGGCATCGCTTCGCTCCAGAAGCCCGGCGACGCTGATTGCTGAGGAGGGCTCCACGAAAATGCCGACATCCCTGGAGAGCAGGCGGTGGGCAGCAAGAATTCCCGGATCGTCGATCGCTCCGAAATACCCATCGGAGTCGGCCTGAGCGGCGAGCGCCAGATCCCAGGAAGCGGGGTTCCCAATCCGGATGGCACTGGCGATGGTGTCGGGAGAGGTCACTTTTTCCCCCACCACAAACGGCGCTGACCCCGCAGCTTGGAAGCCAAACATCCGCGGCATGCGATCGGTGCGGCCGCGGGCCAGTTCTTCGGTGTAGCCGCGGTGGTACGCGGTGTAATTGCCTGCGTTGCCGACGGGCAAAAAGTGGTAGTCCGGCGCACGGCCGAGGACATCGACGACTTCAAAAGACGCCGTTTTCTGGCCTTCAATACGGTCGTTGTTGACCGAGTTCACCAAGTGAACCGGGTATTTTTCCGCGAGTTCCCTGGCCAACACAAGGCAATCGTCAAAGTTGCCCTCGACCTGAATGATTTTGGCGTTGTGTGCCACGGCTTGGGAGAGCTTGCCCATCGCGATTTTTCCATCCGGCACCAGAACAGCAGAGGTGATTCCCGCCCACGCCGCATACGCGGCGGTCGCCGCTGAAGTGTTCCCCGTGGACGCGCAGATCACGGCTTTGGCTCCGGCTTCCATCGCCTTGGAAATGGCCATGGTCATCCCGCGGTCTTTAAAACTTCCGGTCGGGTTCATCCCCTCGAACTTCACGTGAACCGACAGGCCAGTCCGCTCGGACAGAGCAGGTGCAGGAATAAGCGGCGTGCCGCCCTCGCCGAGGGTAATCACCGGGGTCTTCTTGCTCACATCGAGCCGGTCCCAGTATTCGCGGATGACCCCGCGCCACTGATGTGCCATTAGGACCCCTCGACTCGAATAACGCCGGCGACGGCGTCCACCACGGACAATTCGGCGAGCTTGTCGACGCAACGCTGAAGCTGCGCTTCGGCTGCACGGTGTGTCTGGATGACCAGAGTAGCGAGACCAGGCTCGCCCTCTGCGTGTTCTGGGGTCGACTGGTTCAGCGCCTCGACCGACACGTCCTCGGCGGAGAACACTCCGGCGATTTGGGCCAACACACCTGGTTCGTCTTTGACGTGCAGAGACACGTGGTAGCTGGTCGGGACCACACCGGGATCTGCCATCGGCAAGTCGGCGTGCGTGCTCTCGGCCACCCCGGGGCCACCGACAACGTGGCGCCTGGCGGCCGAGACGATATCTCCCAACACAGCCGAGGCCGTCTCTGGCCCTCCGGCTCCCGCGCCATAGAACATGAGCGAACCCGCAGCGGCCGCCTCGACAAAGACAGCGTTATTGGCGCCGTGTACGGCGGCGAGGGGATGGTCTCGCGGGACCAAAGTTGGGTGAACTCGGACTGACACACCGTGCCCGTCAATCCGCTCGCAAATTGCGAGCAGTTTGATGACATAGCCAGCCGCCCTCGCCTGCTGCACCTGCTCCAAGGTCACCTCGGTGATGCCCTCTCTCGCGACATCGTCCAAATCGATGGCGGTGTGGAAGGCAAGTTGGGCCAAGAGTGCTGCTTTTTGCTGGGCATCGTGCCCACCGACGTCGGCGGTGGGGTCTGCTTCGGCGTAACCGAGCTCGGTCGCGGTCTGCAGCGCAGCGTCCATCGACTGCCCTTCAGAATCCATCAGATCCAAAATGAAGTTCGTGGTGCCGTTGACGATGCCGAGGATTCGATTGACTTCGTCGCCCGCGAGCGAATCGCGCAGGGGTCTAATGATCGGGATGGCTCCTGCGACAGCTGCTTCGTAATAAAGCTGTGCGCCAACTTTTCCTGCGGCGTCGAACAACTCTGGCCCGTGGGCGGCCAAGAGCGCTTTATTCGCGGTGATCACATCTGCGCCCGACTCCAGGGCGCGAAGAATGAGCGTTTTAGCAGGCTCAATGCCTCCCATGAGCTCCACGACGATGTCTGCTTGGACAACTAATGATTCGGCGTCAGTGGTGAGAAGCTCTTTGGGAATCGACTGATTCCGCTGCTTTTTCACGTCCCGAACTGCCACGCCAACCACGTCCAGCTCAGCCCCAATACGAGCGCCTAATTCTTCTCGTTCAGCGAGCAGGCGATGGACCACCTCGGCACCGACCGTGCCGGAGCCAAGAACAGCGACTTTCAAGTCGCGATAGTTCTCCCTCACTGACCCGACTCCCCGCTTTGCGAATGCTGAACGCCCAAGGCTAACCCGAGGTCGCGGGAGAGAACGTCGTCGACAGACTCAGCCCGGATACCCACTCGCGCTTCGCCCCCCTCAATCACGACTAAAGCCGGGCGGCCAAAACCGTTGTAATTCGACGCAAGTGAATGGCAGTAGGCGCCGGTTCCCGCCACGGCGAGAATGTCGCCTGGTGCCACATCGCCTGGGACATAGTCGGCGTGCACGACGATGTCCCCACTTTCGCAGTGGCTTCCGACGACCCGCACTAAAGCCGGTGCGGCGCTCGAGGCTCTATTCGCGAGCCGGGCGGTGTAGTTCGCTCCGTAGAGAGCCGGCCGGAGGTTGTCGCTCATTCCCCCATCCACGCTCACATAGAGCCGCTCGGCTTCACCAGATTCGCTCTCCACGGTCACTGACTTGGTGGTGCCGACGGAATACAGCGTGATGCCGGCAGGCCCCACGATCACTCGACCCGGTTCACACGCCACCACCGGAATATCAATTCCCGTTCGGTCGCAGAATCCATTGACCTCCGCAGCAATGCGCCCTGCGATGACCTCGACATTCGACTCGGGGTCAGAGGGAGTGTAGGGAATGGCAAAACCCCCACCAATGTTCAGCACACCCAGCGGGTGATCGGCACTGAGGCGCTCGTAGAGCTCCAACACTCGTGTGGTGGCCTCGACAAAACCGTCAGGCGACACAATCTGAGAGCCAATGTGTGAATGCAGGCCAATCAGCGTCAGCGACGATTCCGCGCGAATCGCGTCTGCCACCTCCGGAATATCGGAGCGGGCAATCCCAAACTTTTGGTCTTCTCTGGCAGTCGCCAAGTAATCGTGGGTTCCCGCGTGAACACCCGTGTTCACCCGAATCATCACCGGTTGGGTCACTCCGACGGCGGTCGCGACAGCGGCGACGCGCCGAACCTCTTGGGCAGAGTCCAGAACAATCGCACCGACTCCCGCCTGCACGGCCTGGTGCAGCTCGGCATCAGATTTGTTGTTGCCCTGGTATTCGATATCGCTGGGGTCGATTCCCGCGCGGGTTGCAGCAGTCCATTCCCCCGCGCTGGAGACATCGGCGCCAAGGCCCTCCTGCCGGATGACGTGCAGGACATCGCCGGCGAGGAGCGCTTTTGTCGCGTAGTAGACGCGGACCCGGCGACCAGGTGCCTCAAAGGCGCTGGTCATCACGTCTCGAATCCAGGCTGCGCGTCGGCGCACTGTATCGAGATCGACGACATACAACGGCGATCCGTAGTCGGCGACCAGGCGAGACGCGGGAACGCCGTGGATGGTGAGCTCATCGCGGTTTCCGCGCGCGACTCCGTCGGGCCACAGCCTGGAATCGAGCAGGTTGGCGTCTCCCGGCACACTCAGCCAGTCGGGAGCCAACGGATTAGACACAACACACCTCAAACCACGGTCAGGTCAGACGAGCGGACCCGGATTGGCCCCTGAAGCCTGGTGATAAGGATACCGGGCAGTTTCTAGCTCGTCACATTCGCTCGGGCGCAGAAACTCCCAGCAGGCCCAGTCCGTTTCGAAGCACCTGGCCGGTGGCGTTGTTGAGCACCACTCTCGCGTGATGTTCGGGTCCAATCGGGTCGTCGCCTTTCGGGGTGACCCGGCAGGCGTCATACCAGCGGTGGTAGGAGCCAGAGAGGTCTTCGAGATACCTCGCCACGCGGTGTGGCTCGCGCAATTCGGCGGCGTGGGCGACCACCCGCGGGAAGTCAGCGAGCGCGGTCAACAGTTCTGCCTCGGTGGCGTGGCTCAGGGTTGCCGGATCGAAGGGCTCCCCGGTGACGCCTGCGGCCTCGGCATTGCGGGCCACCTGGTGGGTGCGGGCGTGGGCGTATTGGACGTAGAAGACGGGGTTGTCGTTTGTTTTGCTGAGAAGGACATCCGGCTCCAGAGTGAGCGGCGAATCGGCCGGTGATCGGCCCAGTGAGTAGCGAAGGGCGTCCGTACCGAGCCACTCTCGAAGGTCGTCTAGTTCGATGATGTTGCCTGCCCGCTTGCTGAGCTTTGCCCCATTCACACTCACCAACTGCCCAATCAGCACTTCGATGTCGACAGCCGGATCATCGCCGGCGGCCCCGGCAATCGCTTTCAGGCGGTGGACATAGCCGTGGTGGTCGGCGCCAAGGAGGTAAATGGTGAGGTCGAATCCGCGGTCTTTTTTGGAGAGGTAGTAGGCGGCGTCGGCGGCGAAGTAGGTGTAGGCGCCGTTGGCGCGTCTGATGACCCGGTCTTTGTCATCACCAAAGTCGGTAGTGCGGACCCAGACAGCACCGTCTTCGTCGAAGACGTGGCCTTGCTCGCGGAGCCTCTCCACCGACCTGTCGACAAGGCTCAACCCTTCTGGGGTGCTCATCACGTGGAGTTGTCTCTCCGAGAACCACACATCGAAGTGGACGTTGAATTCTTCGAGTGAGGTTCTAATGGCTCCTAGTTGTCGGTGATACGCCGATTCCCGCACACACACGAGCGCTTCGTCATGGCTCATCTCGGCCAATGTCGGGAACTCCTCGGCGACAGCTTTCCCCAACTCCGCGATATATGCCCCTTGGTAGGCATCCTCCGGTGGGTCCTGACCGAGGGCTGCTGCCAACACTGATTCGCCGAATAGGTCCATCTGGGAGCCCTGGTCGTTGATGTAAAACTCGGCCGCTACGTCGGCTCCGGCAGCCCGCAGCACCCGCGCGAGTGAGTCCCCGAGTGCTGCCCAGCGCGTGTGCCCGATATGCAGCGGCCCGGTCGGGTTCGCAGACACAAACTCGAGGTTGACTGTGGTCCCTGCCAACCCGTCAGAGTGGCCGTAGGTCTCACCTGCCTGGAGAATCTGCGCAGCCGTTTGGCCGAGGCGCGAGGTGTCGAGGGTGATATTCAAAAACCCTGGACCGGCGATATCCACGCGAGCAATGTCGTCAATCGCTTCTAACCGAGGTTGCAGAGCAGTAGCGATATCCCGAGGCGAGGCACCCAGCGGACCCGCGAGTTTGAGCGCGATTGAGGTGGCCCAGTCACCAAATTCGGCCTTTTTCGGCCGCTCCAGAGCCACATCGTCGGCAGCCACTGGAGGGTTGGCGGAACCGGTCTGCTCGACGACATACTTTTCAGCGAGTTGGGCGATACGCCACGCCAGAGAGGCCGGATCCACCCCGCCATCCTAACCGCGGGCACGCCGTGCCTCGCCGGTATAGTCTGGGGTCAGCCGCCCCCATAGCTCAGGGGATAGAGCGTCTGCCTCCGGAGCAGAAGGCCGTAGGTTCGAATCCTACTGGGGGCGCCAGATCAGCCTTCTTGACCGTTTACTCGGCGTCTGGCGCTTCGTGCCGCTCCAAGAACTCGAACAGCTCCACATCGGAGACCCCCGGGAACAGCCCCCCGTGCAAGGGCGAGAGGGCGTGCGCTTGGAGCCTCGCTGAGGTCCACGCTTTCCCGGCCCACTTGCCCCGCATATGTTCATCGGGTCGGCGGCAACAATCCAAATCGGGGCAACTGGAATGGGTGCGCTCGGTGGTTTCCCGACCGCGGAACCATTTGGCGTCGTCAAAGGCCACTCCAACGGTGATGGAAAACTCGGCGCCTTCGGCGGTGCCGATCTGGGTGGACTCCCAGAAGGTCCCCTCGGGTGTGTCGGTGTATTGGTAGTACTCGGTGGTCCGGTTCGTTCGCGTAAAGGCTTCGCGGGCCGACCAGTGCCGGCAAACAATTTGACCCTCTGTCGCCCCGGTGACATCGGTGGGGAGGCGAAGGCCGTCGTTTTCATACGCCTTGTAGACAGCACCGTCATCTCCCACCCGGAGAAAGTGGAGGCGGATGTCGAGAAATTCGGTGGCGAGGTTGGTAAACCGCAGTGAGGCGGCTTCGTGGGTGACACCGAACGCGTCTCGGAAGTCTTCCACCGCGATGTTCCGATCTTTCTTCGCCTCCTGCAAAAACGCGACAGCACTGGTCCGGGGCATCAGACAGGCCGCGGCGAAGTAGTTGATTTCTAGGCGTTGCTGCAAGAACTCTTCATAGGTCTGTGGCACGGGGTGTTTCAGCAGCAGATGCGCCATTGCCTGCAGCGCCATCGATCGAAGACCGTGGCCTCCAGGGATGGAGGCCGGAGGCAAATACAGCCGTCCGTTTTCCAGGTCCGTCACCGAGCGCGCAGTGCGCGGCAAGTCATTGACGTGGACGATGTGGAAGCCCAGGGACTCGGCCATCAGGGCCACCTCGCGGTGAGTAATGGCTCCTTGGCCGTGTCCACTGTCGGCCACGAGTTTCTCTGCGATCTCCTCGAGCTCGGGCAGGTAGTTGTTTTTCTCCCGCATCCGGAGTCGAAGCTCGGTGTTGGCACGCCGTGCCTCTTCGGGAGTGGCGAGCGCTTGTTCCTCACGCCGATGAATCTCGTCGTAGAGACCTGTCAGGGTTTCCAACATCTCGTCTGGAGTGGACCGAGAAATTTTCGTGTCCGGAAGCCCCAGTGAGCGGTAGAGAGGTTGCTCGGTGGCGTGGCGCCATTCGTGCTCGAGGGCGGCGCGCTTGCTCGGTGGCGAGCTATCGAGTAAATCCGTCAGCTCCACGTCCAAGTGTTCGGCGAGTGAATTAAGAAGCGACACTTTGGCTTCTCTCTTGCCGTTTTCCACCAGGGAGAGCTGACTGGCGGTGACGCCCACCTTTTCGCCGAGCTCATCGAGGGTGAAGCCGCGGTCGGTGCGGTAGTGGCGAATGCGCTGTCCAAGTACGTCGAGAGAAGCCATTTCCTCACAATAACGCAAAAAACGCATTTTTTGACAAGCAAATCGTCGAAAAACACCGTGTCGCTTTGACAAAAATGGGGAACACGATCCCTCCCGACCCGAAAGCGACGGCAATGACGCTCCTCATGGACACCCCCACTACCGCCCTCACCACTCCCCCCGCCGATGTATCTGAGTGGGTGAACTCCTGGGCCGAGATCCTCACTCCCACCGACATCGTCTGGTGCGACGGGTCAGCCCGAGAGCGAAACGAACTCATTGAGCTCATGCAGTCCACCGGAACCATTGAGGCGCTGAATCCTGACCTTCGTCCCTACAGCTTCGTCGCCAGAAGCGAGCCGACCGACGTCGCCCGTGTGGAATCCCGCACGTTCGTGTGCTCTGAGTCAGAAGACGACGCCGGGCCGACCAATAACTGGATGGCTCCAGACGACATGCGAGCCGAGCTGCTCGAACTCTCCCAAGGCGCCATGGCCGGCCGGACCATGTATGTCGTCCCCTTCTCGATGGGCCCGATTGACTCCCCCATGGCTCGCTATGGCGTGCAGATCACCGATTCGCCCTACGTTGTGGTCAGCCTGCACCTGATGGTGCGGGTCTCAAACCGCATCTTGAACGCGATCAGCGGAGGAGCGAACTGGGTTAAGTGCTTCCACACCGTCGGAGCCCCTCTGGCTGAGGGTGAAAAGGATGTGGCATGGCCGTGCAACGACACGAAATACATTTCGCACTTCCCAGAATCGAGAGAAATCTGGTCTTTTGGCTCCGCCTACGGCGGTAACGCGCTCCTTCCGAAGAAAGCCTTTGCGCTGCGAATTGCCTCGGTGATGGCGCGGGATGAAGGATGGCTCGCCGAACATATGCTGCTAGTCCGCATCACCAGCCCCGAAGGCAAGCGCTACCACATGGTGGCGGCCTTCCCCAGTGCGTGCGGTAAGACCAACTTCGCCATGATGCAGCCGTCGCTGCCGGGATGGACAGTGGAGACACTGGGCGATGACATTTCCTGGCTCGCCGTGGACGATTCCGGAAACCTGCGGGCGATTAACCCCGAGGCAGGATTCTTCGGCGTCGCCCCCGGCACATCGACCTCGACAAACCCCGTCGCGATGGACACGCTCTGGGGAAACACCATCTTTACCAATGTGGCGGTCACCGAAGACGGTGACGTGTGGTGGGAAGGCATGAGCAAGCCGGCCCCCACCGGCCTCACCAACTGGCGCGGGGAAGCACACAACCCCGAGTCCGGTGACCCCGCCGCACACCCCAACGCTCGATTCACGGTTGGAATCGAGCAGTGCCCAAGCCTCGCGGAGGACTGGGACAACCCAGAGGGTGTGGTGATTGACGCAATTATCTTCGGCGGCCGCCGTTCTGACACGGTGCCACTGGTCATGGAGGCACGGGACTGGGATCATGGTGTCTACCTCGGCGCGACAGTGGCTAGTGAAAAGACGGCGGCCGCCGAGGGCACTGTCGGAGAACTCCGACGTGACCCCTTCGCCATGTTGCCGTTTGCCGGCTACCACATGGGCGACTACATGGCCCACTGGCTCTCCATCGGAGAGACACTGCGGGCTGGCGGCAAGATGCCGCGTATCTTCCAGGTCAACTGGTTCCAGAAAGATGACAACGGTCGCTTCATCTGGCCGGGCTTTGGCGACAACATTCGTGTCGTCGAGTGGATGGTCAAGCGCATCGAAGGTCACGTCGGTGTTAACGACACCGCCCTGGGCCTCACCCCCCACACCGCAGACATCGACATCGACGCTGCCGATATCGACGAGGACACCCTCGCGGGGTTGCTCAGCGTGAACCCCGCGAAGGCATCCGCAGATGTCGACGCCTCGAGCGAATTCCTCGAGAGCTTCGGATCGAAGTTGCCGGAGGGCATCCGCCGACAACTCGACCACGCTCGCGCCAAGCTTCAGGCGTAATTTTTCCCCGCCCCAGAGGGGCCCGATACGACAGACTGGCACTATGCAACGCGTTGCGGTCATTACTGGCGCGAGCGCCGGTATTGGGCGTGAAGTCGCCGTCGAGTTAGCCAGGCGCGGATGGCGCTTGGCCGTAGCGGGGCGAGACCCTCAGCGCACGAAAGACGTTGCCGCGCAGGTGGGTGGAACGGCTTTTGTCGCTGATTTCGACCGCCTCGACGAAGTCAGAGGGCTCGCGCGCGACCTCGCGAAAAAACTCCCGCGAATTGATGTGCTGATTAATAACGCGGGCGGAATATTGGGCGCCAGAAAAGAGTCAGAAGACGGCTTCGAGCTCACTCTCCAACGAAACGTGTTGGGCTCTGTTGTTCTGACAGAGGCGTTGCTCCCGCAGCTGACCGACAATCGTGCCCGCATCGTGCACGTCTCGTCGGTGATGAACCGGATTGCCAGGCTTCAGCTCGACGACCTGGATTACCGGCGTCGAAATTTCCAAGGCGGGTGGCAGCCCTATGCCGATGCCAAGCTGGGCGTCATTTTGTATGCGCGCTCTCTCGCCGAGCGGACCGGACTAGAAAGCTTCCCCGTGCACCCCGGTTACGTCGCCACTGGTTTTGGCCCCGGCACGAAACTCTCCCAGGCCGTCCTGCGACTCTCCCGTCGACTACAGATCAGCGCACAGGCAGGCGCCGCACCGATTGTGCACTTGGCGGATACCCCCGAGCTTGGCGTCGACAACGGCACATACTTTGACGGCCTGCGCCCCCAAGGCCCCACCCACCGGCTGGCGCGACACCCCGGAACGATCGAGCGTTACTGGGAGGAGCTGAGTGCTCGCGTAGGCTGAGAGTCAGCGGAAACCTAGGGAGGTTGTCGATGCGCCGGAGGCGTTTGTCGGGTCTAGCAGCCCTCGTTGTGGCTGGATTCACTCTTTCCGGATGCGCCACTGTTGAAGGCCTTGTCGGCGACGTAAGTGCCCTGTTTGGTCAGGACGAGCAATCTACCGCCGACACTGCGGACAGTTCGCAGACCGACACCGACGCAGGCGACAACACTGAAGTGACCGAGCAGGAAGCGGCAGAGACTGATTCGCCGACCGTTGTCGCGGCCGTTCCCGAATGCCCGGATATGTTCAGCGCGGAGCAGCGAAGCGCGTTTGAATCTGAAGGCCGCCAGCCAGAGGGTGACCGTAGCGGTGATGGCTACAACTACGGCACGACCAACCAGGACCTCATTACCGTGTTGGAAGCGGTGCGAGACGACCTCAGCGTGTCCTGCACCTGGTATCTCCCACCCGAGTTTGGCTCCACCACCACCATCGCTGTTCTCGCGACCGAGCGAGTAGGCGACGTGCAGACCACACTCTCCGGCGTGGCCGACTCGGAGATACCGCTTGGCGATGGATCTCTCTGGACACTGGACTCCAGCAGTTCAAATATCTCTGGCGAATACATCGCGAACGAAGCCCACTTCATCGCACCGACTCCGTGCCCGCAGTCACTCGCAGAGACCGACTGTTCGGTCTGGATTACCTCCACGAACTCGGCTGGGAGCTCAGAGGAGCTGACCCGTGACGCCGCCAGCGTGTTCGGCGCGCTGAACTAGTCGAGCACCCCTTCGAGCTCGGCTGCCAGCCGAATCATTTCCGGGTCTCCTCCAGGGGCGCCAATCAACTGCACCCCCATCGGCATCCCCGAGGTAGTCGTGCTGACGGGAAGCGCGAGCGCCGGCAGACCAGCCACGTTCACAAAACTCGACCAGGGCGTAAAGGCCACCTGCTGGCGGAAGTTTTCTTCCGGGTCACTCTCGTGAAACCAACCGATTTCAGGCGGCTCCATTGCGAGCCCTGGAGTAAGGACAAGGTCCACCGAGGAGAAAGCGGAAATCGTCTGACGCTCGAAGTCCTTCAGAGCTCCAAGTGCCCGAGCGAGTTCCGATGCGGGAAGGGCCCGGCCGCGCTCAATCAGAAACTGCGTCAGAGGCTCGAGATTAGCCACTTTGTCGTCTGGCACGGGAATCTGTGAGGCATTGGCAATCCAGACCGAGAAGAAATGATCGGCATAGCTCTGGTCGGGGCTCCAGTCCAGATCCACCACCTCGTGTCCCGCCCCGCGCAGGGCCGAGGTGGCCTGTTCCCAGGCCGACAGCGCATCGTCAGAGGAAACAAGCCCCCAGTCTGTCGGCCACGGTGTGGACGCTGTTCTGCCGATTCGAAGAGGACGGCGTGCCGACGATTCCAGCCGGGACCAATCGGCATCTGCCCGCGTTGACCAATGCCACTCACCTCTAGTGAGCAGGGATGCAATCAGCTGCATGTCTGCGGCGCTTTGGGTGAGAAGCCCCGGGACCACCAGGCCTGCTAAGTACTCGAACCCACTGCCGGCTGGAATCAGACCGCGCGAGGGTTTCCAGCCGGTCACCCCGCATGCCCACGCAGGAATCCGAACGGATCCCCCACCATCAGAGCCTGGAGCAAAGGGGAGCATTCCAGCGGCCACTGCCGCTGCCGCTCCCCCGCTCGAGCCTCCCGCAATTCGCGACAGGTTATGCGGGTTGTGGGTGGGTCCTGACGCACGCGCCTCGGTAGAGGCGGAAAGCCCAAACTCTGACGTCGACGTCTTGCCGACGCTTATTGCACCAACATCATCCACCCACAGCGCCATCGGGTCCGATGTTTCCGAGTTGTCCTGAGACGTGACAGCCGTCCCATAGCGGGTGGGCATTCCCGCTCGTTGCACCAGGTCTTTATCCGCCGTCGGTAACCCGGCGAGGACACTTGCCGGAGACCCGCTCGCATCGTGTTCTGCTGCACGGGCGCGTGCACGATCGGCATCGATGTGCACCAACGCGTTGATATCGGGGTTCTTCTCGTCGATGACCTGGAGGAAATGGTCGACAACCTCAGTGACTGTGCGATTGCCGTTGGAGAGGTCCCGGTGGAGCCCGGCCACACTCAAATCCGACACCCTTGGAGAGTACCGAGAACATCGTGGAGAGGGCTCAACTATCCCTATACTTTCTGCCCAAGAGAGGATTTTCCGCCATGCGCGCTGCCCGTCGCCCCACCCCATCGCTGGTGGCTGGCCTGGGCATCCTCGCCCTCGTTACCGCCTGTCAGGCAGCTCCTGAAGAAGAGCCCGAAGAAGTCGTCGAGGAAGAAGTCGTCGCAGAGGAACCAGAAGAGGATCTTCCTCGGATTTTTGCGCTCCCCGGCTCTTGTCGCGAGATTCTGCCACTGGAGAGATTTGATCAGTTGGTGGCCGGAGATCTTGACTTGCTGCGTGGGCCAGGCAGTGGGTCAACCGAATCTGTCTATCCAGAGGGCCCTTCGCCGCAGGAAGAGCGAGGCGGCATTAGTTGCCTTTTTGCCAATGCGGACGAGACGGAGACCTACACCATCAGCATCGCGCCGATGACGCAGGCGTCCCGCGCCGAGGTCATCGACGGCCTTCTCGACCAGCAGCTAAACCCCGGTCAAACGGCCGACGGGGTGCTCACCTACTGGATTCAGGGAGACCAAGCCACAGTGCCAGCGATTTACAACGCGCTGTATGACGACGCGTGGTACGAAGTGTTGATTTTCCCCGGCGGACGTATCGCCTACGAGCAGAGCGAATCTCTCGTGGCACAAATGCGCGACCACACCACCGTCGTTGTCGGATAAGCCGGACTGGGGGTCGAGGCTTCGAGACGCCTTCCCTGAACCGTGGGCGTCACGCATTGGCGAGGACGTGAAAGGCGCCATCCAGACCATTGGTAACCGCCTGGCCGAGCGAGTAGGCACCGAACAGATTGTCCCCCACCCTGACCACGTGTTTCGCGCGCTCCAAATAGCTCCAGAGGATGTTCGAGTCGTCATTGTGGGACAGGACCCTTACCCCAATTCCTCACACGCGATGGGCTTGTCGTTCTCAGTTCCGGCGGGGACCACACCGCTTCCGGGTAGCGCCAGGAATATTCGCACGGAGCTCGCAAGTGATCTCGGCCTCGCCCTGCCCGACCACTTTGACCTTCGCAGTTGGGTCGAGAGAGGGGTGCTGCTGTTAAACCGCCACCTCACCTCGGCGGTGGGCTCTCCCGGCGCTCATCAGTCACTCGGTTGGGACACCGTCACCAACCGAATTATTGATGTGCTGGCAGAGACGCACGATAACTGGGTGGGCATTGTCTGGGGAAAACAGGCCGCTCAGTTGATTCCGCGATTTGGCAGTGCGGCTGTCGTGCAATCTGCTCACCCAAGCCCCCTCTCGGCACACCGCGGATTTTTTGGCTCGAAGCCGTTTAGTACAACAAATGACCTCCTCGAAGCCCGGGGGCAAGAGCCAGTGGACTGGAGTCTGCCGCCTGAGCCGGTAGCCTCATAGCGAGAACACGAATGCTGGAATCCGAATACCAAAAGCGCCGCCGGCCGCCCCGCGACAAGACCGCTCCCGCGTCTGAACCGGCCACGTTTCAATACTCAATTCGTCCGGCGACCGAAGAAGACCTGCCTGGCATCTTGCAGCTCTACCGCCACTATGTGCGCAACTCCGCCGTCACCTTTGACGAGAAGCCCCCGACTTTGCGTAAATTCCGCGCACAATTTGCCCACAACACCAAACTGGGCTTTCCCTTTCTTCTCGCCGAATCGCCAAACGGTGACCTTCTTGGCTACGCGCGAGCCCAGCTGTTCCGGGACAAGTCAGCGTTTCGCCACACCGCCGAATCCACGATTTACCTCGGCCCCGCCTCCACCGGGCGCGGCCTCGGCAAAGCCCTGCTGGCCGCGCTGATTGATGCGTGCCGGGAGGCGGGTATGAAAGAAATGATTGCCGTCATTGCGGACTCGGGCGCCGATGCTTCTCTCGCGCTGCACAAGAGTCTCGGATTCACCGAATCCGGCCGGATGGGCAAAGTGGGCTTTAAATTTGGGCGCTGGATCGGCATCGTGATGATGCAAAAGTCTCTGCGCTAATCCCTCTGTTACGCCGTGTGACAGGGCGTAAGTGACATCTCTCAGAACTGTGTCTACTGTGATGCTCACCTACTAGACACCGGAAGGTTCCCATGTCCGATTGGAAGTTTGAGACCCAGCAAATCCACGCTGGAGCAAGCCCTGACCCCACCACTACGGCGCGGGCCACCCCCATTTACCGCACCACGGCCTACGTCTTCGACAGTGCGGAACGGGCCCAAAACCTGTTCGCGCTTGCCGAATTCGGCAATATCTACACCCGCATCATGAACCCCACACAGGATGTGGCGGAGCAGCGCATCGCCGCGCTGGAGGGTGGCACCGCCGCCCTGCTGCTGGCCTCCGGCCAGGCCGCCGCCACGACCGCCGTGTTGAACATCGCCAATGCCGGTGATCACATTGTGAGCTCGTCCAGCGTGTATGGCGGGACCTACAACCTGTTCAAGTACACGATGCCGAAGCTCGGTATCGAGGTCACCTTTGTCGAAGATCAGGACGACGCGGAGGAATGGGCTCGTGCCATTAAGCCCAACACCAAGGCCCTGTTCGGCGAGGCCATCCCGAACCCCCGCATCAACGTCCTTGACGTCGAGAAAGTGGCCAAGGTGGCCCACGATCACGGCCTGCCGCTGATGGTCGACAACACGGTTCCCACTCCATATCTGCTCCGTCCTCTCGAGCACGGCGCAGACATCGTGATCCACTCCGCCACGAAGTTCCTCTGTGGCCACGGCACGGTCGTGGTGGGCGCCATCGTCGACGGTGGAAAGTTCCCCTGGTCAGAACACGTCGAGAAGTTCCCTGGCCTGACCGAACCAGACCCCAGCTACCACGGCGCGAGCTACACCGGTGTTCTCGGCAACGAGATTGCCTACATCGTGAAAGCGCGCGTGCAGTTACTGCGCGACATGGGCGCAGCAGTCTCCCCAGATAACGCCTTTGCTCTGTTGCAGGGCATCGAGACGCTGTCGTTGCGGATGGAGCGCCATTGCGACAACGCACAGAAAGTTGCCGAGTGGCTGGAAGCCCACCCGCAGGTGGCAAGCGTCAACTACGCGGGCCTCGCCTCCAGCCCCTCCCACGCCCACGCGGAGAAATACACTCCGCGCGGAGCGGGAGCTGTCTTGTCGTTCGAGATCAAGGGCGGTGTCGAAGCCGGTCGGAAACTGGTCGACGCCGTGCAGCTCCACAGCCACGTGGCAAATATCGGTGATGTCCGCAGCTTGATCATCCACCCGGCCTCCACCACCCACTCGCAGTTGACTCCTGAGCAGCAGCTCACCGCGGGAGTCACTCCGGGACTGGTGCGGCTGTCTGTCGGACTCGAGCACATCGACGACATCCTGGCCGACCTCGAGCAAGGATTTGCCGCGGCCAAGGTCTAGTCTCCCTCGGTCGGGGGGAAGCCTGCGAGAATATCCAGACAATGGATTGGCAGCTTCCCTCCGACTCGGTTCCGACCGCCTTTGTTCCAGAGGCGGTTCAGGCGTCGTTGCGCGGAACTCCCCCGGTGACCGGAGCCTGGCGCGACGGCGACCATCTGGGAAACAGGAAGTTTTGCCAGGCAGGACCCCTCGAGACCGAGACCGGTGGCTCACTGCCTCATGTGCGCATCGCCTATGAAGTGTTTGGGGAACTAAACGACGACCGCTCCAACGCCGTCTTAGTCTTCCACGCTCTCACCGGTGATTCCCACGTCACCGGGCCGGCTGGAGCTGGCCACGACACTGGTGGCTGGTGGTCGGGCATCGTCGGTTCTGGTCTCGCCATCGACACCGACCACTACGCGGTCATTGTTCCGAACATCCTCGGCGGCTGCCAGGGATCAACAGGACCTTCGTCTGTTTCCCCAAAGGGACGGGAATGGGGGTCATCATTTCCCTATGTCACGATCCGCGACCAAATTCGTCCGCTCCAAGCGCTTCGACAGGAGCTTGGCATCGAGAGATTTGCGGCGGTCATCGGCGGCTCGATGGGCGGAATGCACGCTCTCGAATGGGCACTCGAATACCCCGAACAAACCGCCCGGCTCGGTCTGATTGCGACGACCGCGGTCACGAGTGCGGATCAGTTGGGAGTGAACTCGGTCCAAATCGAAGCCATCACCTCCGACCCCGCGTTCTATGGCGGGGACTATTACGACGAAGACGGCGGCCCCTACCGGGGTCTTGCACTGGCGAGGAGAATGGCGCTGCTGAACTACCGCTCCCCGACGGAGCTCAATGAGCGTTTTCATCGCAGTTGGCAGGGCAAGAAGTCTCCTCTGGGTGATGACGGACGCTTTGCGGTCGAGAGCTACCTGGATTTCCACGGAAACAAATTCACCCGCCGGTTTGACGCCAATAGCTACCTGGTTCTTGTCGACGCCATGAACAGCCACGACGTGACCAGAGACCGTGGGGAGCTCTCGGGCGTTCTGGGCGGAATCACTGCCCCCACACTGGTGCTGGGAATCGACTCGGACCGGCTATTTCCGCTTGAGCAACAACACGAGCTGGCCCAACACATCCCCACCGTGTTGGACGGTGCCAACCACGCCACCGTTGTGTCCTCACCTTTCGGGCACGATGGCTTCTTGATCGAAGCAGAAGCCGTCGGTGAGGAAATCAGGCGACTGTTAGACCACCCGGCCTAAGCGTCCTCGCGAGCCACAATCGTCGCCACCACGGGCGAGAGCTCTCGCGCCAGGTCCATGGCCAGAAGGGGCCCAGGTACTCCCGCACCTGCGGTCCTGCTCACCCGGTGGGCTGCTTCCTGGTGGACCAAGACCGCGACGGCAGCCGTCAGGGCAAGCTCCTCCACAGTCCACTCCGCCCGGCGCTGAAGGGCGGCAAGCGTCCCCATCAAGCCCGCGAGCACGTCTCCTGTTCCAGCGCTTGCGAGCCACGCGGTGCCCGGGGGAAGGGAATAGGCAAGGCCGTCTGGTGTAAAGACCTCGGGCCGGTGACCCTTCAGCACTACAACCACCGACCAATGCGAGGCCAGTGCTTCTGCCCAGGCACGGGGCGAATCGCCTGGAAGTTGGAGCGCTTCGGCGAGCCTGGATACTTCGCCGGCGTGCGGGGTCAGAATCCGGGGGCCGGCGATATGCGGAGTGTCGATGAGTGCGCCAGCGTCGATAATCCGCGGCACTGCCTCGCTCAGTTCGCAGAGTGCGAGACGCGCCGTAACGTCGGCGGAGGAGCCATCGGGCAGTCCTGAGCCGATGACCAAAGAATCGATGCGGCCTGGCACAACCACGGCTTCCGGTCTGGCGTGGAGCACGAGAGACCCCACCGACTCCGGCGCGATGAGCCGGGCCATTCCGCACCCTGAACGGTAGGCGGCCTCAGTAGCCAACACCGCTGCACCCGGAAATTCTTCTGAGCCAACCGCAAGGCCCACCACGCCGCGACGGTATTTATCGTCGTCTGGTCCTGGGGCAGGAAGAAAGCCTTGGACATCGTCGAGAGTCAGGTCAGGCCGCATTAGCCTTTCTTCGCCTCCACCCGTTTTCTGGTGGCATCGCGCACCTCACCGACTAGTTCTTCGATGATGTCTTCCAAGAAAAGAACACCGCGGAGCGAACCGTCTGAGGCCACCACTCTCGCCACATGCGAACGCGTCCGACGAAGCATCGCCATGGCGTCTTCCAAATCGGTGTCGTCGGTCAGGGAGACCAGCTGACGAATCCGCCCGGGTGGCACCGGATAGTCCGCTTCGTCGCTATCAATGTCTAGAACATCTTTGATGTGCAGATAGCCGGTTGGCCGGGATTGGTCGTCGACCAGCACATAGCGGGAGAAGCCGTGTTGGGCGACGGCTTGCTGGAGATCGGTCACCGCGGCATCTTCGGGAAGTGTCACCAGACTCGACACCGGAATCGTCACGTCGGCCGCTGTTTTCTCGGTGAACTCGAACGCTGCCGAGAGAGCACCTGTCTGGTCGTGCAGGATTCCCTCTTTTTGGGATTCCGCGACAATCGTGGCCACTTCATCCAAGGTGTAGGCGCTGGTGGCTTCCTGTTTTGGCTCGACTCCGGTCACCCGCAGAATGCCGTTTGCCACCGCGTTTAAGCCTCGAATAATCGGCGAGAGCACGCGGGAAACCACGACCAGAGGCGGCGCCAGGATCAACACGGCCTGGTCGGGAAGAGAAAACGAGATGTTTTTTGGCACCATTTCGCCCAGAACCACGTGCAAGTAGCTCACCACAATCAACGCAATGGCAAAAGCAATCGGAGAGACCCAGCTCGGGTCAAGACCCACCGCACCCAGAGGCACCTCGAGCAAGTGATGCAAAGCAGGTTCACTCACCAGCAGGATCAACAGCGAACACACGGTGATTCCAAATTGCGATGTTGCGAGCATCAACGTGGCGTGCTCCATCGCCCACAGCGCCGTCTTCGCGCGTTTTGACCCGTCTTCCGCGCGCGGTTCGATTTGGCTTCGTTTGGCAGAAATCACCGCAAATTCGGCGGCCACGAAGAAGGCGTTTCCGGCCAGCAAGAACACCAGCCAGAAAAGACCCCACCAGTCTTCACTCACAGCAACTCCACCTCCTCCGCACGAATCGAGGGGGTGAACCGGAGGCGCTCTACGCGCCTGCCGTCGAGACGCTCCACACGGATTTCTCCGGTATCGATGGAGACCGTGTCGCCCACTTCCGCGAGGCGACCCAACTGCTCAATGACGAAGCCCGCGACCGTGTCAAAGTGACCGTCGTCGGGGAGCTTGACCCCCGTGTGGTCTTCTAATTCATCCGGGCGCCAGCGGCCGGGGAAGGTAAACCAGTCTCTGGCCCGCACCACTTCGAGTGGTCGGCGGTCGTGTTCATCGGAGACCTCACCAATCAGTTCCTCGACAAGATCTTCCAAGGTCGCGATTCCTGCGGTTCCGCCGTATTCATCGACAACAATGGCCAGTTGGTATCCGCGTCCTCGGAGCTCCGTCAACAGCGCATCGAGAGACATGGTCTCTGGCACCCGCACGACTTCCGACTGAAGGGCAGAGGCGGGAACGTCATCTCTTTTCTCGGGGGGAACCGCGACGGCTTGTTTGACGTGGACGACTCCTCGGACATCGTCGATTGACTCGTCGATGACCGGAAAGCGAGAAAACCCAGTTTCTGCGGCTAGCTCGACGATTCGGGTGGCCGTGTCACTTCGGTGGACGGCCTCGACAGTCGTCCGCGGTGTCATCACGTCCTGGGCGTTTAGTTCGGAAAAGGCGAGGGTTCGAGAGAGCAGGGTGGCGGTGTCGTGCTCCAACAGCCCCTGCAATGCGGAGCGTTGCACCAGAGACGACAACTCGTCTGCCGTTCTGGCAGACGTCAGTTCCTCTTTTGGTTCGATCCCCATTGCGCGGAGAATGCGGTTTGCGGTGCCGTTGAGCAGGGCAATTGCGGGCCGGAAGGTCCAGGTGAAGGCAAGCTGGAGCGGAATTAACACCCTCGCTGTTTGCTCGGGGACTGCCAGCGCATAGTTTTTCGGGACGAGCTCCCCCACAATCATGGACAGGAACGTGGCGAAGACAATGGCCAGCACCGCCCCAATCGGGCGAATGAAGTCCTCGCCCACCCCAATTGCTCCCAAGGGGCCAGCCAAGAAATAGCTGATGGCCGGTTCGAGGGTGTAGCCGGTGAGAAGCGTGGTGAGCGTGATGCCTAACTGGGCGCTGGAGAGGTGTGTGGAGGTGCGCTTCAGCGCGGCGATAGTCGGTCCGTAACCGCGCTGTCCGCGTTCCCGTCTGGCTTCTAACTCGGAACGGTCAAGATTGAGAAGCGCGAACTCGCTTCCCACAAAGACCCCGGTACCAAGGGCAAGTACCACTCCTGTGATGAGGAGGATGAGTTCTGTCGTCACCGGACGTCCTTCGGGAAGCCGGTCGGCCGCAGCTGCTGCGGTCTCGTAGACGGAGGTTCGTCCATTGTGGGCTCAGGATATCAGTCGAGACAGGCCCGCCCAAGATGTCATCCACCCCCGTAAGCGTCAGTAGACTAGGGGCATTCGCCTGGTAATCGAGAGCTGAGAGAAGGCATCAGGACGTGTCGGAGCCTGACACTTCACATTCCCCCGTCTCCACCGACGACAACAGCTTTGGTGCGAACCAGTGGCTAGTCGACGAGATGTGGCAGGCCTATCAAAAAGACCCCAGCTCGGTGGACCCCTCCTGGCACCCGTACTTCGAAAGCCACGGCGGTCCTGCGGCCCCGGCGACCCCGCCGCCTGCGACCGCCGTGCCGGAGACTGCTGCTCCCCCCGCGCCTGCGCCTCCTGCCCCTCCAGTTGTCGAGACGGCTCCTGAGCC
>CAJXYC010000003.1 GCA_913063365.1 uncultured Cellulomonadaceae bacterium | reverse complement strand
CCCGACAGCGACTACATGACCGGTCAGTTGATCATGATCGACGGAGGAATGGTTTACCAGTAAACCAACCGACTACCCGTGATGGCCCCGCAGATTCTGTGGGGCCATCACTATGTCGGGCTGTGTACAGCCAGCCCCAGCCCTCGTGCACTCTCCGCAAATCGGTGGTCATAGGTCACAATCGCCTCCAAATCACCGACCACTGTTAATGCCGTCGCGAGGTGAATCGCGTCAAGACTGCCAAGGCCCGGGTGGTCAGCGGAGCCAGCCAGCCGTCCAGCCGAATCACAGATGGCGGTCGTCACCGAGACCAAATAGATTCCACCAAGCAGCTCTCTCGCGTGTTCGAGCCCGACACCCGTGCGCCCGGCCACGGCTAGTAGTTCGGTGCGGAGCAGATCGCTCGCGACAAGTGGATACCGTGCCTGTTCGCGGACGACATGGTCCCGAATAGTGCTGGCGAGGACGTCAGATTCAGCCTCGTGAACGATGAGCTTGACCGCGGCCGATGCGTCCAGATACAAAGCCCCCACTACCGCTCCCGACGGAGCTCACGAAGGGCATCGGTCCCCGAGGTGGAAGTCGCTCCTGACACAGGACGCTCCAGATACGACGCCAAATCTGTCGTGGGCCTACTGGCCAGCCCTGCGTCGACCAACTCCGCCAGGGACGCCGGTCCGGCAGGAATCATCTTTGCCACCGGGGTGCCATGGTCAGTCACGACCACCACTTCTCCCCGTCGAACACGCGCCACCACAGCAGAAGCATGCTGCTGCAACTCCCGAATACCAACACGGTTGTCCATAGTGTGCTACACGGTAGCACTTTAGTCTCGAGGCTAGGCAATAGCGCGGGATGGCATCCTTCACTCAGCTACAAACCGGCTTGCAGCGCTTGAAGACTGGGCCACACCGCAAACACCACGGTAGTCGGAAGAATCAGGAGGACGAGGGGCACCAGCATCCTCACCTCGGCTTTTCCCGCCCGATCAACAATCGCCCTCAGTCTCTCTGCCCGCGAATCTGCGCTGTGTGACCGGACCACTTCTGCAAGCGGCGCTCCCCGTTCCAACGCGGAGACCAAATGTTCCAGGAGAGCCTCTATTTCCGGAACACCAATCACTCGAGCCGAGTCGCGGAGAACCTCTCCCAAAGACTCCCCCACCTCCACACGCCGCATCACTCTGCGAAACTCTCTGGCCAATTCACCAGAGCCCCGCTCGGCAATCCGCAGCAGGGCACCCGGGAGTGACTCACCGGCCGAGAGTGCTACCGCAAGGAGCTCAATGACGCTCGGAAACTCGTCGATTAGTCGCTCTGTTCGAGCCAGCACAGCTCGCCTCACAACGCGGTCAAACACCGCGGCACCGAGAATCGCTCCCAGCAAAACCCCCACCCCGGCCATCGCAACGCGGACCTGTTGGTTGGCAACAACAGCGAAGACCACCAAACCCGCGGCTGCACCTGCTGCGCTTGAGGCAAGTCGCACCAGCCGATACTGCTCCAGCGACATGTCCCATCCGGAGCGGGCCAGTTGCGTCGCGGCCGACTCTGACTCCCCTAACCACTGTGAGAGTGTTCGTGACACGCGAAGAACTCCGGGTTGAATCACCACCCCCAGCACACTCACCGGATCACTGGACCGCGGCGCCAAAAAATCTCTGGCGGCGGGAGAGACATCCCGAAGACTCAAGGCCACTCGCGTCATCAGGTCGGTCGCACGATTGTCTTTACCCCGCCCGCTCTCCCAGGCCACAGCAAGAAGCCCCCATGCTCCAAGACCGCCGCACGCTCCACATAGAAGACCAAGCAGGGCCATCTGCTCGGGGGTCATGCGGCACTGCCACGGGAATCCGACGCGGCGAACCAGCGCTGTTCGGCCGGCAAGCTACCGAGCCTGGCCATCACTCGGTAGGCCACGAGACTCACCGCCGCACCACTAAGAACGATGGCCACTCCCACCGGCGACTGGTAGGCCTCGATGGTCTCTGCTCGTCCAGACAACACCACCAGCACCAGCCACGGTGCCGTCACTCCGAGACGTGACGCCGCTCGAATCCACGCTTGTTTTGCCCGCGCGTCCTCCCGAACAGCAAGGTCAGCACGGACACTTTGCTGCAGGGAATTCAAGACCACGGGAAGGTCGCTTCCGCCGACGTCATGGGCAAGGCGCAGGGCCTCAATCACCCGATCGCCGATCGGGTCGGCAAGGGTGTTCTTTAGTTCCTGTAGCGCCTGATCCGCAGGAGCACCGCCTTCCACAGATGACCGAAACTCTCGAAACGCGCCACCCATCTCAACCGGGACGCGGGCCTCGAGGGCCAACGTCGCGTCGATGACGCCGCTACCCGAGCGGATTGCTGAGCGAACGTGATCGATGAGTCCTGGCCAGATTCGACGAAGTCGTCGCCTCCGTTGGTTGATCCTGGCCCTCACCACCGCCGGGCCACCGCCGAGGACAACGACACCCGCCAGGGGAGCGAGAACCGGAATCGGAATCACCACAGCAACCGCAAGCCCCGCCAATCCGGAGGCCCCTAGCCAGGACACCAGAGCACCCATCGGGTGAATTTGTCCCCATCCAGCCTCAGTGAGTTGGCGCTGAACGGGTTGGAGAAATCCCTCTCGGCGCCGTAGCGGTGACCCTCGTCTGGAGCCAGGGAGAAAAAGCGCCAATCCGGCGCCAAAGAGGAGGCCGAGTGCGAGCCCCCACGCCTCAGACATCTGAGGAATTCGGCAAAAAAGACCTCACCATGCCTCCTTGCCACGAAAAAACAGTCTCGGCAGTGATGGCCCCCTCTGGGGAGACCCCCATGGGCCGGATGACTTCCTGCACGCGACGCCGGCCGTCGGAGAGCAATTCCACGTGGACAACCAGGTCAATCACGCCCGCCACCGTGGGCACCACAAACCCCCTGTCGATATTGCCTCCTGCGAGAAGAGGGAGTGTGCAGAGTTTGTCCAGTGCGTGACGGGCACTCCTCGCGTGAACAGTGCACGCCCCGGGCAGACCTGAGTTCAGGGCAATCAGCAGGTCAAGCGCCTCTGCCTCACGCACCTCCCCCACCACAATTCGATCCGGTCGCATTCGAAGGGCCTCTTTGACCAACCGGCGCAGGGTGACCTCGCCGGTCCCCTCCAAACTGGGTCCTCGACACTGGAGTCCGACGTGGTCCGGGATTCCCAAGTCCAGCTCGAACGTTTCCTCCACACTCACCACACGGTCTTCAGGCGGTGCCGCGCGAAGGAGGGTTTGGAGCATTGTGGTTTTTCCGGCTTGCGTTGCGCCGGACACCAGCACGGTGTGGCCCTCGCAAATGTGCTGTTGCAAATAATCCGCCGCCTCCACCGTCAGAACGTCGCGCTCGACCAAGTCAGAAAGTTCCCGAATACTTCTCGAGAATTTCCGGATATTCACACTCCAGTGCTCCCTGGTGATGTCAGGAATCACGACATGCACCCTCGATCCGTCAGTCAGCGAGGCATCGACAAACGGTTGAGACAAGTCGACACGTCTCCCGGTGGGGCGAAGCATTCTCTCCACGAGATCTCGGACTTGATGGGGCTCTAACGACACATCAAGGCGCTCACTCTGTCCAGAGCGTGCGACAAAAACCCTGTCGGGGGCGTTAATCCAGATTTCCTCCACCGACGGGTCATCGAGGGCATGTTGGAGAGGACCGAGGCCGCCTAAGTGCTGCTGAATCTTGGTCGACAGCTCGTCATCGTCCTGACCACTCCAGGCACTGGAAAACAGACCGACATCCCCTGCCCGGTCTATCTGGCTGGCAATCGCCTCCGATACCGACACATCGGGGTGGTCGGTCGTATTCTGCCGAACGGCGGCCGCGAGGTCAGAAAGAGCAGGTTCTCCAGGCAGCATTCGTCTACTGTGTCCGGCCCGGTCAGCCAGTGGAGGAAGTTATCCACCGGGCTCACAAAAACGCCTGGCGGTAGAATGGGGGACCTGCGGGAGTGGTGAAATTGGCAGACACGCAGGATTTAGGTTCCTGTGCCTTCGGGCGTGGGGGTTCAACTCCCCCCTTCCGCACAATTCGTTCTTAGAGCGAGAACAGCACAATCGACGCGGCCATCACGGCCATGCCGACAATGACGCCATAAATGGCGAGTTGCCCTTTATGGAACTCTCTCGCTGCGGGCAACAAGCTATCCAGGGCGATGTAAACCATGATTCCTGCGACCGAGGCAAACAGGGTGCCAAGCAACTGGTCGCTGATGTAGGGCGCGAGAACCAAGTAACCGAGTGCAGCACCGAGTGGTTCGGCCAGGCCGCTCACCACTCCCAGGCCAAAAGCGAGAGATTTCCGACGAACCGCCAGGTACATGGGAACGGCGACGGCAATGCCTTCTGGGATGTTGTGAATCGCGATAGCCGTCGCCACGCTGATTCCGACCGCCGGATCGTCAAGCGTCAGAAAGAAAGTGGCGATTCCCTCGGGGAAGTTGTGGATGGTGACTGCCAGTGCGACCAGCAAGCCGGCGCGGAAGAGCTTCTGGACAGGCTCAATAGGTAACTCGCTTTGCACCGTCTGGCGCGCCTTTTCCCGTTGCCTGGCATTTTGCATCGGGAGATCGGGGAGAAAACGGTAGAGAAGAGCCATCAATAACAGCCCTCCGAGAAACGCCACCGCGAGGTTGATGGCACCGTCCGCCGGGTCTGTCCCTTGGAGGTAATCGAGAGCTTTCGGCACAATCTCGACAAACGAGACATAGATCATCACACCGGCGGAAAAACCCAAGGCAAGCGCGATGAAGCGATCGCTCTGGGCTCGACCGAAGATGCTGATTCCGGCTCCCAGACCGGTCGATAGGCCGGCTGCCAGGGTCACCAGAAAGGCGAGAAGGACAGGATCCATCAGTTTCTTATTCCCCCTGCCAGACCCGCAAGAAATCAGCGAGAGCCCGAAAGGCTTGGCCACGGTGGCTCACAGCTGATTTCTCCTCCGGCGCCAGTTCCGCTGCGGTCACGGACGTGCCTTCTGGAATGAAGATCGGGTCGTAGCCAAACCCTCCCGATCCGGCCGGACTGGTGGCGATAGATCCGTGCCACGAGCGCTCAAGCACATGCTCCTCACCGTCAGCCACAAACGCCACGGCACACACAAAATGCGCGCTGCGCTCGTCAGACTCCCCCACGTTGGCCAGCAGGAGCTCCAGGTTGTCTCGGTCTTCGCCGGATGGGCTGTAGCGGGCAGAGCGCACACCGGGGTCTCCGCCGAGGGCATCCACACAGATGCCTGAATCATCAGCAATTGTCGGAAGACCTGTCGCCGCGTGGCCCGCACGGGCCTTGATAAGGGCGTTTTCCTCGAACGTGTCTCCAGTCTCGTCGGGGGCGTCGCCACTGGGAGCAATTAAGTGCACGTCTGGCCAGATGGCCGCCATAATCGCCTCCACCTCAGCCCTTTTGTGGGCATTGTGGCTCGCGAAGACGATGTTCATGTGGTCTCAGACCTACGAGCTCAAAGCCGCTCGCTGGCTTTCCACGAGAGACGCAATTCCAGACAGCGCCACCTCGACCATTTCGTCCAGCTCGGCTTTACTAAACGGCTGTCCCTCCGCTGTTCCCTGCACTTCCACCAACAGCCCACGACCTGTGGCCACGACATTCATGTCAGTCTCGGCGGTGGAGTCCTCGGAATAGTCCAGGTCCAGGGCGACCGCCCCGTCGACGATTCCTACGCTCACCGCAGCGACATGGTCGAGAAGAACATTGGCGCTTTCTGGGACATGTCCGTGTTTTTTGGCCCAGGACACCGCATCGGCCATTGCGACATAGGCGCCGGTAATGGCGGCGGTTCTGGTTCCCCCGTCTGCCTGGAGAACATCGCAGTCAATCTGAATCGTGTTCTCACCAAGCTCCGGGTTACTCACGACCGCCCGCAATGACCGTCCAATAAGGCGTGATATTTCGTGAGTCCGGCCGCCCACCTTGCCTTTGACCGATTCGCGCTGCATCCGGGAATTGGTCGAGCGCGGAAGCATGCCATACTCGCCCGTCACCCAACCCTTTCCGCTTCCCTGCATCCACCGGGGGACTCCCGGCTCAAAGGAGGCCATGCAGAGAACCTTGGTGCCGCCGAAGCTAATCAGGGCGCTCCCCTCGGCTTGGTCAGACCAGCCGCGCTCGATTGTCACCGGGCGAAGCTCGGTCAGGCTGCGGCCAAAAGATCTAGAACTCATGAACTCTCCCCTAATTGCCTTGCACTCTCACGGACGGCCCGGATGAAATCGTCTGCACGCTGTTCGTAATTACGGTATCTGCCAAAGCTCGGAGCTCCAGGAGATAACGCGACGACATCCCCTGGTCTAGCCAGCTGTCTCGCCAGCGACACCGCCTCATCCATATCGGTAGCGGGTCGGAGCTCTGGCACCGTGACACCCGCCTGCTCACACCACGAGCGAATGGATTCCAACCACGCCGGCCCAGAATCGGGCAAACCAATCACCGCCGCGACCGGATGGCGCACAATCTCGTCGCGGAGCACCGTGTCATCGACTCCTCGGTCGTGACCGCCAATCATCACAATCAGGCGCCGATCCCGGAAGGCCTGCATGCAGGCGACGAGAGCGGGCGGGTTTGTGGCAAGAGAGTCATTGACGAACAGGACTCCGCTCGGGTCATCAACGGGTTGAAGCCTGTGCGGCAGCGGCTCAAAAGTTCGAAGCGCTTGCCTGGTCACGCCGTCATCGAGCGAGTGAATGCGGCTAGCGGCGGTGAGCGCCAGGGCTACATTCCAGGCGTTGTGTTCTCCAGACAGCGTGAGGTCTCCAACTGAGATAAACACCCCGCCATCTTTCGTAATCACAAGGCCATCGTCATCCTCGGCCACACTCCACGACGACTCTCCGCTGACAAACTCCGCTGCGAGCCCAGGAAATCGGGAGGTGAACTCCTCGACGAGCCTCGTTTGGGTGCCGTTGACGATCACCGCGCCTGGATCGTGGGCGACGAGGTTCAGCTTGTCCCTCGCGTAGGTGTCAAAGTCGCCGTGCCAGTCGAGATGTTCCTCGAACAGCGCAGTCAGAACTGACACAGCCGGCGAGTGGGAAACCAAGCGAGCCTGGTAGCTGGAAATCTCTGCGACTACCCAGGTGGCCTCGGGAAGGTCCCACAAGGGCACACCGACGTTGCCTCCGTAGGCCACATCAAGCCCGTGGGCGGCTAATACGTGGTGAACAACAGCACTCGTGGTCGATTTTCCTTTGCTCCCTGTCACACCAATGACGCGGTCATGGTGACGAGCGAGGAAAAGAGCAGTCCCCGAGGTCAACCACACATCCTCCCCGGCGATTGCCTGATACAGAGCGCTATGCGGCGGAATGCCTGGAGACATAACCGCCACATCGATGTCTTCTGGAACCCCTGTGCCGTCCGGACAAATCAACACCGGCAGACCAAATTCCTTGGCCCACTCGGCTGAGGCTTCTCCCTCGTTCTGGTCAATACCGACAATGTCGGCGCCTGGAACATCCCGCACCAGCATCCGGGTCACCGCGCGGCCCTCCCTGGCGAGGCCCACCACCGCGACACGATGACCGGCAAGGTCTTCTGGTTGTGGGGGGCTATCGAAGCGCATGCTGAGCTTCCTCGAAGCCGTCTGGCATCGACAGCGACTCCCCGGCAGCAGACACCTGCTGGCGAAGGTCTTCAGGCGGGGTATCCAAATCGTCAATTACTTCGCGGAAATGTGCCACGACCGAGGCGTCTGCCCACTGGCTTCGCGAGGCCACCCCTGCGAGCGCGACAACAGCTTCCGCCTCGGAGCCCACACACTCGAAGGGCCGGTGGCGGGCAAGTCCCAAGAGCTCCTCGTAGCCCGGGATGTGTGCGGTGTCCTCCAGCAGGTTGGCACCGAAAATTTCTTCGAGGGCCCAGGGGGTGAGGTAACGGGCGAGCAAGAGGAAAACGAATCGACACTTGTCGCAGTCGGCGCACCAGCCCACATCTCCCGCATCCAATCGGAAGGCCCGATTGCAGCTGGTCGCCACCCGGTGATACTGCGTGTGATGGGCGTATTCGCCGGCGATTCGCAGTTCACTGAAGGGTCGAAGAATCGAAAAGTAGCTCTCTGGCACCAACCCTGCCTGGGGCCCGATCATCTCGCGAAGAGCCTTCTCTGCCTCCAGGGACTTTGACCACTGGTGGTTAATTTCCCAGCCGTCCACCTCGAGCGTGGGCTCCGAGGCCGTCGCCTCAATCGACATCACCACGGGTCCGGAGTCCAGAATCTGTGCCTGGCACAGGGCAATCAACGAGTTCATCGCCGTGACGGGAACGTGCCCGTTGAGTGCGCCCTCGTTGTTTAACTGAAGAAGAAGTGGGTCCAGTGTGCGCTTCGCCGTGATCAATGCGTGCCCACTCACATGGGCCACTCGGCGAATCAGGGGGTTCGCGTTGACCGCAAATTGAATCGGGTGGAGCCTCGCTCGATGAAGCAGTTCGACCGTGACAACCGAGTCTTTCCCACCCCCAATGGGGACAATCGGGTCACCATCTGGCAACCGCCAGTTCTCCGGCGGAAACTCGGATCCCGCGGGGGCTGTTCGCTGGATGTCGACCTCGAGTGGGCCAGAGCGGCCATTTGTGTAGGCATATTCGGCCATCCCGTGCCGGATAACCGTCTCGAGGTAGCCAAGCGCCGCATCGGTCAGTCCTGGAACCTCCACCCGATACACCGGAGGCGCAGCTGCTTTGAAATAACTAAGCCCCAGCACCGCGCCTAAGACGACAAGCAAAGCCTGTAGCGACTTCTCGTCCGCGGGTGTTCGTGCGGGGGTGAATTGCACGCGCTCGGTGAAGATGACGTCCTCGACACCCTCGCCGTGAAGGGCATACTCAAACCGAGCTTCATACCGCTCCGCCATCCACACGACATCGCGGTAGCTAAACGAGGAGTAGCGGGAGGGGTCAAACGCCATCGGTGTCCCCCTTTAACTGCCCGCTTCCTGCGCGGTTTAGCAGGACAATCCTAGGTGAGCAGACGGGCCCTACCAGGAGCGACGAGCCGCCTCCTGCACCCGCACCTGCTCCAGATCGGATAGCCGCGACAAGCCAGCCAATGGCTTGAACATGCGGTGATTGTTTCGCAACTTCTCCCGGTGGTCATCCAAGAACGCCCAGTATCCGGCGGTGAACGGACAGGCGTTGTCTCCGACACGAACATCTGGCCGGAAAGGACACCCTGCGCAGTACTGGGTCATCTTCTTCAAATAGGCGCCGCCGGAGAGATAGGGCTTGGTCGCTACCCCGCCACCATCGGCGTATTGGGACATTCCCACCACATTGGCCGGCATCACCCAAGGGGTGCCATCGACAAACGCATCGATAAACCACCGGTTGAGCTCGGCAGGGTCAATACGGCGTTGTAAGAGGTGATTGCCGAGCACCATCAACCTGTTGATGTGGTGGCTCCAGCCCCGGGTCCGTATTTCAGCAAGAACGCTCTTCACACAGTTCGACTGAATGGCGTCCGGGTCGAGCTCGGCAAAAGCTTGAGGCAAGTGCTCGGTGTGGCCAAAGTAGTTTGACCGCTCCACATAGTCCTCGCCCATATGCCAGTAGAGATGCCAGACCCAATCCCTCCAGCCGGCGATCTGTCGGACAACGCCTTCGACACTGTTGAGCGGAGCCCGGCCTTCCCGGAATTCCTCGATCACCCGATCGATGACCTCTCTGGGGTGGAGAAGCCCGAGGTTCATCGGGACACTTAAGAGCGAATGCGCCATCACCCAATCGCCTGGCATCGCCGCATCCTCGTAGGGTCCAAAGTCGGTGAGGCGGTGTCGGACAAAGTCCTCCAACGCGTGAAGGGCTTCGTCGCGGGTGGCGGCAAACACGCGGGGGCCGTCGTCGCCGATAAAGCGGGCCTCACCTCGAGCCACCATGTCGTCAAGCTCTGTACGAACCCAGCGGTCAATGTCGTCTTCCTCGGGCCACCACGGCTCCGGCACTCCGAGGGTGTCTCTGCCCTTCGGCGGGGGTTCGCGGTTGTCCTTATCGAAGTTGAACTCCCCACCTTCTGGAGCCAGCCGCTGGCTATCAGCGGGGTCTGGAACCATCAAGATTCCCTCTCGCACCCTCACGTCGCGATAAAACGACTCCATCACCATCTGAGAGGGCTTCCTGTGTTCTGCCCAGGCCTGGAACTGATCTTCCTCGGTGACAAATCCCCGGGAGGGAAGAACCTCGATGGTCGCATCACTTTGCAACTCGGCAATCATTCGCCGTAACCCCCAGGACGTGGGGTTAATGACCGAAAAATTCCGACCGCGCAGTGCCTCCCGATACGACGAAGACACCAGCACCTCGGCTCGGTCTCCCCACTCGGCGATGCGATGGTACAGAGCCGAAAGGATCACATGCGCTTTTTGGCGATGCATTGTTCGCCTGGCAAACACTCCACGGTTGTCCACCACGATGAGCGGGCCACCATTATCGAAATGGGGCCCCAGCTGGTCGGCAAATAGCAGTTGAGGGCTCACCGGTTCCGCCATTCCCGCAGTGTAGGGCCCGGGGCTTGTCGCCCGCTAAGAGGCTGTCTTCCAGGCCAATAAGCTGGTGACCATGTCGACGGCTCTGCTGACCGATCACTACGAACTGACAATGGTCGATGCCGCGAGGCGAAGCGGCCGCGCGGAGCGTCGCAGCGTGTTCGAAGTGTTCACCAGACGCCTCCCCGGCGACCGCCGGTATGGCGTGGTGGCGGGCACGGGCCGACTATTAGACGATATTGACCGTTTTCGATTCGGGGACGAGGAGTTAGCGTTTCTCGAAAAGCGGGGTGTGGTCAGTACAGAAACACTCGCCTGGCTCGCTGATTACCGGTTTCACGGCTCCATCCGGGGATACCGAGAAGGAGAGCTGTTTTTTCCGCACTCCCCGATTCTTCAGGTAGAAGGAACCTTCGCCGAGGCGGTGCTTCTGGAGACTCTGATTCTCAGTGTCTTGAACCACGACTGTGCGGTGGCGACAGCGGCCAGTCGAATGGTGCAGCACGCGGCCGGACGGCCTCTCATTGAAATGGGTTCCAGGCGAACCAGTGAACACGCCGCCTGGGCGGCCGCTCGCGCCGCCTATCTGGTGGGCTTTTCCCACACCAGCAACCTGGAAGCAGGCAGACGGTTTGATATCCCCACTCTGGGAACTGCCGCCCACGCCTTCACTTTGGTGCACGATTCAGAAAAAGAAGCTTTTCAGGCCCAAATCGACACATTGGGTGAATCGACCACTCTCCTCGTGGACACCTTTGATGTGAAGAGTGCCGTTGAACAGGCCATCGAGGTGGCAGGAGTCGACCTCGGCGCCGTGCGCATTGACTCTGGTGACCTTCCGACGGTGGTGAAAGAAGTCCGAGCCCAACTGGACCGGCTAGGCGCGCATCGGACCCGCATCGTGGTGACCAACGATCTGGACGAATATGCCATCGCGGGGCTACAGGCCTCGCCCGTCGATGCCTACGGAGTGGGCACATCCGTGGTGACGGGGTCGGGCCAGCCCGCTGCCGGGCTTGTTTACAAACTGGTCGCCCGTGAGGATGATGCCGGGCAGATGGTGTCCGTGCAGAAAACCAGCACCGGCAAATCAAACCCCGGTGGCCAAAAAAATGCCGTCCGAGAGCGTCGTGGTCAGGTAGCCGTGGCGGAGCATGTGGGTCCTGGCGATCAGCTGCCCGCAGACGCCAGGGCACTGATGGTGGACTGGATTCGGGAGGGGGAGGCCGCACCGGCCGCCTCTGCCACGCTCGATGATGTCCGCTCGCACCACGAGTCGGCGATTGCCGAGCTTCCGGACGATGCGATGCGTTTGACCGCGGGCGAACCCGCTCTCCCCACTGTCATCCACGGCTCATAAACTGGCGGCATGGCAGCAGAGGAAGAAACCCCCGCCGGTGGCGTCGACGTTCTCGACCGTGAGCTCGAGAAGCTCTTAGAGGACGAGCAGCTCGACGAGGGCGATCACGAACGGTTTAGCCACTACGTCAAAAAAGACAAGATTGTCGACTCAGCAGTGACTGGCGCTCCTGTCCGTGCGCTCTGCGGAAAAATCTGGACGCCTGGGCGCGACCCAGAGAAGTTTCCGGTCTGTCCGGAGTGCAAGAAAATCTACGACGGGTTGAAGAAGTAACTAGCCGAGCTCGTCGAGCTCCACTTTCACCGTGAAGCTCTGCGTGCCGCGGACGAATGTCAGTGTGGTCTCGCTCCCGCCAGGGAGTGTGCGTACCTGTGCCGTGAGATCGATTCTGTTGGTAATGGGCAGACCATTGAACTCGGTGACAATGTCGCCCGCTCGCATGCCTGCCTCGTCCGCAGCGCCACCGGGAGTCACGCTGTCAATCTCTGCCCCCGACACGGTGGCATCGGGGTCGAAGGCCGAATCAGTGACCGTAGCGCCCAAGAGACCGTGGCTGGCGTCACCGGTCTCGATCAACTCGTTGGCGATGCGGAGTGCGTAGTTCGAGGGAATCGAGAAGCCAAGCCCGATGCTCCCTGCTCCCTGTGAGCCGACTTGGTTGGAGGCAATCGCGACGTTAATGCCGATTAGCTCTCCCTGATCGTTCAATAGCGCGCCCCCTGAGTTTCCAGGGTTAATGGAGGCGTCGGTTTGGATCACCGGCAGTGACACAGCGCCGTAGTTCGCGGCCTGACCGAAGGGCAAATCGAAGTCGAAAAGGTTCGGCCCATCTTCTTCACCCGGGGTATCTGCTGAGCCCACAGTGATCGATCGGTTCAACGCAGAGACGATGCCGTTGGTGACCGTGTTTGCGAGGCCCAGCGGAGCACCGATCGCAATTGTTTGGTCGCCGACGTTCAATTGGTCGGAGTCCCCTATCGGCATGGGTGTGAGGGGAAAGCCCGTGTCGATTTTGACAACCGCCACGTCGCTCAGCGCATCCGCGCCAATAATTTCTGCCGGCCACAACCGCCCGTCGGTGGTCGAGACTCGGATCGTGGGTTCTGCCTCTTGACCTCCGACAGTCACCACGTGTGCGTTGGTCACGATGTGTCCGTCTTCGCTGATGATGACACCGGAACCGCTGCCCTCTTGAGCGTTACCGCGGACCTCCAGGGTGACAACAGACGCCATCGCCTGAGCGGCTACCCCCGAAATCATGGTCACCGAATCGGTTTGGTTCACCGTCACGGTTTGCGGGCTCCTCGTCCCCGACTGGACAAAACCCTCATCTGTCAGCTGCCAGACAGCAAAGGAGGCACCGCCTAAGCCACCGAGAATTCCCATCGTCACGACCATCCCGATGGTCGCAACCCGACCAAGTCGGTCGAGCGGGCCCTCGCGAAGCGCCCGGCGCTCGTTGTCGCGCACCGCGTCGCGGATGCCGTCATAGCGACTGTGGTGGAACGGAGAACCGTTGTAGCTAGACGCGGGCTGCTCCGGCGCACTCTCAGCCGGTGTGGTGGGAGAGTCTGAGGTCACAGAGGAATCCTTTCGAAGCTCCCAGTGTTGCCCCTGAAGCTTGGTATCGGCTTAACGCGACGCGTGGCTGGCCACGAGTCTAGTTTCCGCCGACCACCAAAGGCGAGACCGTCAGCACATCAACGACGACCTCTCGGGCCCTGGCTGTGACCGTGCCCTCCAAGGATTCGAACTCATCGTCTTCGAAGCGGATCTCCACTTCGTACTCGACCACAAGCGCCACCCGGTAGGAACCGGGCGCTCGGTACACATGAGACGTATTGGTGGTGCCGAACTGACGTGTGCCGAGCTCCCCCCAGGTCGAGCCTGTCTGGCCCGTGGAAAAGCCTGACCCGTCTCCGTAATCCCAGTGAAATTCCACCGGTCGAAACCGCACCTCGACAGGCCAGCCCAGGAGCTCGCCACTCTCGCGGTGGGTTTGGGCCCTCGCCACCAGATTGGTGGGGAGCCTCGGCAACGTCCATCCATCCGGTTGGACAGTGATGGAAGGCCGCGTTGGTCTGAATCCCTCTAAGTCCGAGGCAAACCGCGGCAAAGAAGGCGGGGTGGCGGATACTCCCTGCTCAGTGTTTTTCTCCGGTGCGGCACCACGACAGAGTCCATCAATCTTGATCTCACACTCAGATGAGCCAAGCTCAGCCTCCATGCGAATAGGCGGTGGTTCCCACGTGGACCCCGAGCCGGTGGAGAGAGATGAGCCTGGAGTACCAGGGTCGTACTCACTTCTCTCAACAGTGACCTCGTCATCTCCCACGGTGATGTCAATGCAGGTGCCAGCTGTTCGCTGGCCCTGTGAACACCCCGCCCATGCCTGCAGCGGTGTCACGGCGACGAGTAGTGGCACTGAGCAGAGCAGAACAAGGAATCCTCTTATTCCTCGCTGCATGGATGGTGCCCTCTCCAGGTGTCGGTGAAGTCGAGCATCAAAGCCCGCTCCGTGGGGCCTCGAAACCAGAAAAGCACGGGGTCTATCCCGCCAGGTCGGGGCGAGGCGGTCTGGATGTAGTCCTGCCAGGCGTCAGGGAAATCTTCCCCGTCAGCCAAAGCAGGAGAACCCTCGTCGAGCCACTGCTCGAGACCGTCCGGAGGGTCGGGGGTGTCCGATGGCACGACCCAGACCGAGCGTGTGTCGACACAGCTAAACACCGCGACTTCCAGCTCTCCCGACGCAAGCGCCCGCACGGATTGCACGACTAAGTGGTGATGGGTTGTTCGCCCGAGCGTGCGAATGCCTTGTCGTTCGAACTCGGCAAAGCCGCGTCTCTCCTCAACCTGCCATTCCGGGGTGACGAGATCTGTCATCTCCTCGGGGTTCTGTCCTCCGCGAGACGTAATGGCGTCAGTAACGGCCAGGTATTGACTCAGATGCTCCCTGGCCTGGGGCTCGACCGAGCTCCGGGAGGGAACGGAGGGCGGGGTGTCTCTCGGGGCTACATCGGTCGTCACGGGGTCAGACGGCGGGCTTGCCGTTGGTCCGATTGGCTCGACAAGAGGAACGGGCAAGGCCTGACAGCCACTGATTGCGCCAACGAGAATGACCATGACGACAAGCGAACGACTCATGGGCGCACTCTAAGGCGCGGGGGTCCGTGAGGAAGAGGTTTATCCCCAAGGACATTGGCGGATACGTTCGAGCGGCACGGCGCGGACCACATCAAATGCTCATGTGTCAGCGCGAGAATAGTTCTAGGCAATGTGACGCGCGCGGGACCACGTGTCCAGCTGTGTCACGACTATCGTGATGGCTCAGCCGGGAGGGGGTAGACGTGGTCGAGCAGGTCCCCGCTCCCCCCAGTCGGCTTGAGCAGTGGCGCGGCAAACCCGATACTTCTGTGTTGATTATTGGCGGCGGTATCAACGGAATCGCTGTCTTTCGAGAGTTAGCGTTGAATGGCGTCGACGTGACTCTGGTCGAGAAAAAGGACTATTGCTCAGGCGCGTCCGCCGCTTCCTCCCACATGATTCACGGCGGCATTAGATACCTCGAGAACGGCGAATTTCGACTGGTCCAAGAATCGCTTATCGAACGCAACCGGCTGCTGAAAAACGCTCCGCACTACGTCAAACCGCTCAAAACCGTGATTCCCATTTTTTCTTTCTTTTCTGGCCTTCTGTCGGCTCCCTTCCGCTTCCTTCTACACCGGTCAGGCAAGCCGAAAGAGCGCGGTGCTTTGCTCATCAAACTTGGCTTGATGCTCTATGACACGTTCGGACGAGCCAGCGGCACCATGCCACGGCATCGGTTTATTGGGCGAAAGAAAACCCTCCAACAGTTGCCGGGGGTGAACAGATCAGTGAAGTACTCCGCTCACTACTACGACGCAGCAATCGAGAATCCGGAGCGACTCGGAATCGACATGCTTCTCGATGTTCTCGATTCATGCCCGCATGCCCGCGCTCTGAACTACGTCTCAGCGCATCGCTTTAGCGACGGAGAGGTTGTTCTCCAAGATGAATTAACAGCGCAGAAACTTTCCGTCAGGCCGTCTCTGGTCATCAATACCTCCGGGCCGTGGACCGACGTGACCAACCAAAGTCTCGGTATTTCCACGCACTACATGGGCGGAACAAAAGGCTCACACATCGTGCTCGACAATCCAGAGTTGTTGAGGGCGTGCGACTCACGCGAGGTTTTTTTCGAAAACCACGATGGGCGGATCGTATTGATGTATCCGCTGTTGGGCAGAGTATTGGTCGGCACGACCGATATCCCCGTCGATAATCCTGATGATGTCGAGTGCACCGAAGAAGAGGTGGACTATTTCTTTGCCCTTGTCCAGCATGTCTTCCCAAATATTCCGCTTGACCGCTCCCAAATTGTCTACCGCTACTCCGGAGTCCGGCCCCTACCCGCAGCTGGAGATGTCAACCCGGGGGTCATCTCACGGGACTATCGCATCGTCGAGGATTCACTGGGCGATATTCCGCTGCTGAGCCTGGTCGGTGGCAAGTGGACAACGTTCCGCGCGATCGGAGAACACCTGGCAGATCGAGCGCTGGGCCTAATCGGGCGCCCGCGCACGGTAAGTACAACCTCTATAAAAATTGGCGGCGGAAAAGATTTCCCCATGACTCCAGAGGACATCGACCGTTGGCTGGCGCGTCATGGCACCCGCTCACCCCGAGCTCGAGAATTACTGAACCGCTACGGCACGCGTGCCTCGGAATTCTTGGATGAATTAGGGGACAGCGCTGAGACTCCACTCACCAAGGTGCTCGGGTTCTCGCGCGAGGAAATCGCCTATCTCGTCTCGCGCGAGCAGGTGATGTGCTTGGCGGACTTGGTACTCCGACGCACAACTCTTGGGTTCCGTGGCGATCTTGGTGTCACGGGAGTGAAGGAGCTGGCAGAGGTGGTGGGAGCCGAGCTCGGATGGGACAAGTCGAGAATTTCTAGAGAACAACAATCGATTCAGATTGAGCCGGGACAGTCAACACCGCGGGGCAACGCGCGAGTAAGTTCTTAGTCCACCCAGTCAAAACTCTTCGAGACCGCCTTTTTCCACACGCGGAGGCGCTCCGCTCTCTCGTCATCGGACATTTGCGGGGTGAACCGCGCGTTTTCGCTCCACTTGGCCCGAAGTTCATCGAGGTCATCCCAGAAGCCCACCGCGAGTCCCGCAGCATAAGCGGCGCCAAGAGCCGTAGTTTCAGCGACTTCCGGTCGAATCACCGGGATGCCGACAATGTCCGCTTGGAACTGCATGAGCAGCTCGTTTTGGGTCATTCCGCCGTCCACTTTCAATTCGGTCAGTCCGCCACCGAAGTCGTCGTTGACGGCGTCGAGGACCTCGCGGGTTTGGAAGGCGGTGGCCTCGAGAGCGGCACGCGCAATGTGTGCCTTGGTGATGAAGCGGGTCAAGCCGACCAGCACACCCCTGGCGTCTGATCGCCAATACGGGGCAAACAGGCCGCTAAAGGCCGGCACGAAATGAGCGCCGCCGTTGTCTGGAACGCTGGCAGCGAGGGCCTCGACTTCTTCCGCCGAGTTGATGATGCCCAAATTGTCGCGCAGCCACTGAATCAGAGAGCCCGTTACGGCGATGGAGCCCTCCAGGGCGTACACCACGGGTTGGTCACCCAGTTTGTAGGCGGGGGTCGTGAGCAAGCCGTTCGAGGACGCCACCCGCTCTTCACCGGTGTTGACCAGTAAGAAGTTGCCGGTTCCATAAGTGTTCTTCGACTCACCGGGGCCAAAGGCCGCTTGACCAAACGTGGCGGCCTGCTGGTCACCCAAGATGCCTGCCACTGGCACTTCGCGGAGTAACCCACTGCTGTGGACGTGACCGTACACCTCAGAGGAACTCTTGATCTCCGGCAGCATGCTCCGCGGGACGCTGAAAGCCGCCAGGAGTTCGTCATCCCACTCCATCGAGCGGATATCGCACAGCAGCGTCCTCGAGGCATTAGTCACATCGGTGACGTGGACTCCCCCGTCCACCCCGCCGGTCAAGTTCCACAACACCCAGGTATCCGGGGTGCCAAACAGCAGATGGCCCGCCTCAGCGGCCTCTCTTGCTCCCTCGACATTGTCGAGAATCCATGTGATCTTGCTCCCCGAGAAATACGTCGCGAGAGGGAGCCCTGTCTTATCGGCGTAGCGTGCCGGACCGCCATCTGCGGACAGTTCATCAATGAGCGGCTGGGTTCTTGTGTCTTGCCACACAATCGCGTTGTAGACCGGCTTTCCCGTGCGGCGGTCCCACACAATCGCCGTCTCACGCTGATTGGTGATGCCCACCCCAACAACATCGTGTCGAGTGATGTTGGCTTTACCCAAGGCCTGGCCCACTACTTCACGAGTATTCGTCCAGATTTCCTCCGGATCGTGCTCTACCCACCCTGCCTCGGGGAAGATTTGGCGGTGTTCGAGTTGGCCTGTGGCGACGGGGCGTCCATCGTGGTCGAAGACGATGGCACGAGTGCTCGTGGTGCCCTGGTCAATGGCGAGAACATAGGTCGACGTCACTGTCTGCCCTTTCCGTTGTGCTCTCTTAAGGGTAGGTTGTCCCGCTCTCCTGGACACTGCACATTCGTGCGAAATACTGCCTGGCGCAATGTTTACCGACTGGCTACTTCGCCGTCAACCAGAGCTCGCCCTGAACCAACAGAAGGTGTCTAGCCTGTGACCACTTCGCAGACAAGAGGGGCGACACGTGGCATTTTTTCGAGCAGTGCTCCAGCTCTGGGCCTCAGTGATTCGCGGGCTTCGTCGTGGTCTCGAGCGCGTGGGGCTGCTCGATCGGCTCGACCAGTGGGCTGCACGGAGCCGGATTGGCCTGTGGGTGCGCTCACAGCTGTCGGTCTACGACGTCACGGACTTCATGCGCCTGGACCTTCCCTGGTGGACGTTGAACGCCGTGACCCTGGTGGATGAGTTTTTGCAGGCCAGGCCACACGCCCGCGTCTTCGAATGGGGCTCTGGAGCCTCCACAATCTGGTTGGAAAAACGCGCGGCCGAAGTGATCTCAGTGGAAAACGATGAGCGATGGCACGAGATGATGTCGTCTTACGTGGGGCCCACGACCACCCTCTGGCACACCGACGCCCCTCCGGCAGAAGAGCCTCGAATACCGTCTCGGTGGTGGGGGCATCGTGGACGGGACTTTTTCGACTACGTCCACGCCATCGATAACGCTGAGGGGCAGTTCGACTTGATTGTGATTGACGGTCGTGCTCGGACAGCCTGTCTCGACAAGGCCATCAGCAGGCTCACCACCGATGGGATGGTGGTCTTCGACAACACCAATCGGCCCCGGTATCGGGAGGCCCTGGCAAAAACGCGGGACCGGCTCGATGAATTCGTCACACGGGGGATGACACCGTCGCTTCCCTACTCGACCACGACGAGCCTGCTGCGAAAAACTGCGGGCTGAAGACAGGCGTACACTCTTTTCCCGTGACAGAAACGTCAGGGCACTCGAGCCAGGAATTCGCCTCCCGGCTGAATTGGCTTCGAGCAGGAGTGCTCGGTGCCAACGACGGCATCGTGTCGATTGCGGCGCTGGTCGTCGGCGTGGCAGCTGCCACCAACAACCTCAGTGCGATTCTGATTGCCGGAGTCTCAGGTGTGGTGGCGGGGGCCATTTCAATGGCGGCCGGCGAATACGTCTCGGTGAGTAGTCAAAGAGATAGCGAGCGGGCGGTGATGGACCGGGAATCAGGCCTTCTTGAAGCCAATCCGGAAGAAGAACTCGCAGAACTTCAGAAGGCCTGGGAGCACAAAGGTCTCTCGGCCGCCACGGCAAAGAAAGTGGCGAAAGAACTGACAGAACACGATGCTCTGGCAGCGCACTTTGAGGTGCAGATGGGCTCCGCAGAACCCACTCTCACCAATCCCTGGCACGCCGCGATCTCGTCGTTTTTTGCCTTTATCGCCGGGGCCATTCTTCCTCTTCTGGCGGTCACGCTGGTGTCTCCTGATTGGCGCATTCTGGCAACCGTCATTGCCTCGCTGATTGCCCTTGCTCTGACAGGTGGGGTGTCAGCCCGACTAGGAGATGCGCCGGTGGCTCGCGCTGTCTTCCGGGTCACCGTGGGGGGTGCGCTTGCGCTGGCCATCACCTGGGGTATTGGGGAACTGCTCGGCACAAGCCTCGCGCTCTAGTCCACTCGGCCATGTCCTGGGGATATCTCCTGCGCTGTTCTCGTCGGGGCTGTAATATATATCTCAAATAGTTTTGTATATATACATTGGGGCCTACGATGACCAAACGGCTGATTGACATCGACGACGCTGAACTCGAGGCTGCACGAGTAGCTCTGGAGACGACGACAAACAAAGACACCGTCTCCAAAGCACTCCAGCTTGCCGCCACGATCGAAGCGGCGCGAAAAAACCTTGAATTGCTGAAGAATCCCGCCGCAACCGACCTGTCTGACCCAGCAGTCATGGCTGGAGCATGGCGTTAACTGGCGACTACCTGGTCGATAAGTCAGCAGAGGCACGACTCCACGTCCCGCAAATAGCTTCTCGCCTGGGCTTACTTGCTGGAGCGGGACGTGTTGTGACCTGCTCGGTCAGTGACCTAGAAATCGGTTACTCAGCTCGCTCGGGTCACCACTACCGGGAGATTATGGATAACCGCCAGGCGATGAGCCATGTGGCCACCTCCCAATCGACCCTTGATCTCGCCCTGTTGTTGCAACGACGCCTTGCCGATATTGGTCACCACCGGGTGTCGATAGCAGACCTCATCATCAGCGCGTGCGCGATTGAAAATGACCTCACCGTACTCCACTACGACCGCGACTTTGACGTGGTCGGCAGCGTGAGCGAACTCCAGTCTGAATGGGTTGTTCCGTCTGGTTCCGTGCCCTGACGGGCTGTGCCCCGGTGTAGTTACGCGGCCCGAAACAGCCCACAAAAAAACAGGACCCCGCGGGGTCCTGTTCTTCGTCGTTGCGGGGGCAGGATTTGAACCTACGACCTCTGGGTTATGAGCCCAGCGAGCTACCGAACTGCTCCACCCCGCGGCGTGTCGCCTACTGTACCACGCGCCGCAGAGAGCCTCCAGGGGCCTACTGGTCGAAGGCGAGGGCCCTCTCGAGCGCCTCGGTCAAGCGACGATCGGCCTCTGCCGCTGCCACCAAGTCGTTGTTCCGATAGGCCGCTTCGCGGTCGGCAAGGGCCTGGCGGGCGTCCTCGAGAGCAGCCTCAAGACCCTCTTCGATAACAGTTCCAGGAGCGTCGCCCTCGTCCACCTCAGCATCGGGGGTCGCTGGCTCTTCCGGAGCGGGAGTGGGTTCGGGCTCAGGCGCTGGCTCGGCAGCTCCGTCGGTGCTCGCGCCACCATTTGCCGCGACGTCACCGGCCTGGGCGCCGGAGTCACCACCGAAGAGGGAATCCAGAGCCTCGTCAAGCGTGTCCTCGAAAGCGATTCGGTCACCAAACGACACCAGGATCTTCCGCAACAGCGGGTAGGAGGTTTCACCGGTGGAGCGGACATAGACCGGCTGCACGTACAGCAAACCGCCACCCACAGGAAGGGTCAAGAGGTTTCCGGAAATCACCTCGGTTTGTCCCTGGCGCAGAAGGTTCAACTGCTGACCAACCTCGGCATCAGAGTCAAACTGCGCCTGGACCTGACCCGGTCCCGGAACCGTTGTTTGCTTCGGCAGGGTGAGTAGCGTGAGCTTTCCGTAATCGGCACCGACATCGGCGTTAGCCGCAAGATAGCCATAAATCACGTTACGGGTGGCTTCTCCTGTCGCCCGCGGAATAAAGGTCGAATACAGCGAGAAGGCAGGCTCGTCACTACCCGGGACCTGCATGGTCAGGTAGTACGGCGGCTGCAGTGTCGGCGCGGCCGGGTTTGACACGGGGTCATTCGGAGTCACCCACTCGTCTTCTGACGAGTAGAAGGTGCCGGGGTCAATCACGTGATACGCACCCAGAATGCTTCGCTGAATCTTGAACAGATCAGACGGGTAGCGCACGTGCTCCAGCAACTGCTCGTCCATGTCATCCTGCGACTTCAAAGTCGACGGGAACACCTCAGACCAGGCGCGAAGCAGCGGGTCTTCTTCGTCCCAGGCGTAGAGGGTGACCTCACCTGAATAGGCGTCGACGGTGGCTTTCACGGAGTTCCGGACGTAGTTGATCGTGTCGAAGGCCAACTGGGGGGCCGGACGATAGGTGTCCGCGATGGCCTCAGAAATCTGCAGAGGCGTCGAGTACGGGTAGTCAGCCGTGGTCGTGAAGCCATCCACAATCCAGACAATGCGGCCGTCCACCACAGCGGGATACGGATCATTGTCGAGCGTCAGATACGGGGCGACCTTCTGCACCCGGTCCATCGGCGAGCGGTCATAGAGAATCTGAGACTCAGGGTTGATGGCGTCAGAGAGCAGAATCTGCTCCGACTGGAACTTCAGGGCGTAGAGAAGCTGGTGGAAGATATTTCCCACCGCGGGACCACCGTCACCGGTGTAGGTGTAAGTCTGGTTCTGATCAGTGCCTTCACCACCGGAGGGGAAGTCGAGCTCCAGCTGGTCAGCACCCTCCGGAGCCCCCACAATCGAATACTCCGGTGTGTTCTCACCAAAGTAGATGCGCGGTTCATACTCACCAAGAGTCTGGGAGACAGGGATTCCCGCCTCGATGAACTTCGGCTGGCCGTCTTCGGTCCGCTGGTTTCCATAGGCCGCAACCAAGCCATAGCCGTGGGTGTAGACGATGGTGTTGTTGTACCAGGACTGAGAGTTCAGACCATCGAGATTCAACTCACGAGCAGCCAGCACCGTGTCGGTCCGCTCGCCGTCGATGGTGTACCGACCGACATCCAAATACTGCGGGAAGCGGTAGTACTGACGGAACTGCTCCAGCTGCGAGAACGAGTCAGTCACCAACGCAGGGTCGATAATGCGGATATTGGCCGCCGTCACGGCGTCTTCGCGCAGTGCTCCGGCTGAGGCTTCTGTTTCCGCCTGATACGGAATTTCGACGACCTCCGATACGCCATAGGCGTCCCGCGTGGACTCAATATTTCGCTCGATAAACGGGGCCTCCAGCGTCCTGGCGCTCGGGTCAACCTGGAAGCGCTGGATGATGAAGGGGTAGGCCTGGCCAATCACCAGACTCGAAATGATGAACAGCGCCGTTCCCACAATCGCCGGGCGCCAGCGACCGATGATGGCGGTCACGAGGAACAAAATCGCCACAAGGGCAGCAATCCCGGCGAGGATTGCCCGCGACGGAATCGTCGCGTTGGATTCGGTAAACCCAGCACCAAAGGGCAAGAAGCCACCGCTTGGCGACACCAGCGCCTCGTACTGCTGCAACCACAGCCCCAGCATCTGCAGGATGAAGTAGACGACTCCTGTCACAGCCAGCTGGATGCGCATCACCCGCGAAATGCGCAGTTCGCGACCATCCAGAGAAATGGATCCGTAGAGGAAACCGGTGGCACCTGCTGCAATCGCCGAAGCAATCACCACGGCACTGGCAAACCCGATAACCGAGAGATACACCGGCAGCTCAAAAACATAGAACCCGACGTCTTGACCGAACTCCGGGTCAGTGGTGCCAAAGCCCGTGCGGTTCATCCACAGCAAGAACTGTGGCCAGGCGCTTGCAGACGCAAGACCCGCGAATACACCGAGAAGTGCTGGAACACCCAGCATGGCCAGGCGACGAAGAGGGTCGATCAGCTGCCGGTAGCGGTCCAGCTCATTGGAGAGCCTCGCGTATACCGGGCGGAATCGATAGGCCAGGTCAATCGCGATTGCCGTCGGAATAAACATCCCCAGAAAACCGATGAGGAACATCGCCACCGTGGCAAACCACTGTGTGAGAAGCACGTCGAGGTAGCCCAAGTGGTCAAACCACAACACCTCGGTGTAGAGCGAGGCAAAGATGAAGAAGGCCACGAGGATTGCTGCCAGAACACCAATCGTCACCCCCAGCGTCAGCCGAGAACGGTTGGGGCTAGCAGTAGCAGTTTGTGACACGCGTCATCTCCTTGTGGGACAGGGCTTATGAAAGTCTACAAACCGAGCGTTGGCGTCGGCTGGGACAGACCTGGGGGTTTAGTTGTCGCAGGACGGCGGGGCTTCGTCGGCAAGAATCAGTTCCAGCGCCTCCACCGCATCCGCCAACGTGTCAACCGGAACGACGCGGATTCCGTTGGGTGAGAGGCCTGCGACGTCAGAACAATTCGTCCGGGGAATAAAAAACCACTCTGCTCCCGACTCGGCCGCGCCGTAAATCTTGTGGCGGGTACCACCCACCGGCCCGACGTCTCCCTGGGCAGAGATTGTTCCCGAGCCGGCAACCGCGAGCGAGCCAGCAATTTGCTGGTCGGAGAGCTTCTCCACAATTCCCAGAGCAAACATGAGGCCGGCGCTTGGTCCGCCGACACTTCCTAATTCAATGGTGATGTCGATCGGAAAGTCATAGCGACCAGAGACCAAAACCCCAATGACCGGCACGGGCACCTCCCCCTCCGACATTCGGGGAATGACTTCGAGGGTTTCTTCCCGGCCGTTTCGCAAAACGGTAATGGTCATTGGGTCTTGCACCCCGTTCTCTGCAATCAGCTCACGCAAACGGGTGACATCAGCGACGGCGACGCCTGCCGCCGACAGGACGACATCTTCTGGCTGCAGGATGCCCTCGCTCGGGCCACCCTCCAGGCTTTGAACCACCACAAGCGAGCTGTCGTAATCGATGTCGAGGTAATTCAGAGCCGCCGCAATCGACTCCTGCTGCGAATTTTCCATGTCAATTCGCGCAGCTTCGCGGTTTTCTTCCAAGCTGAGCCCGGGTGGGAAGGCCTGGTCCACCGGGGTGACCGCGCGCTCACTCGAGACCCACGCGCCAATCACTTCGACCCACGAGGGAAGGTTCTCCGGATTCCCCAACCTGTTAACCGTCGTCACCCACAAGTGGGCGTCCTCCCGGAATTCCGCTTCGTCGGGAACCGTGATTAGAGGGACCTCATTGCCGTCAACCTCAATCACGCCCAAGGTGTCGTAGGTGGGGCCTGGTTGGTCAATCACGTAGGGAGCAGGAAGCAGGCTCAAACCCACGGCAGCAATTGCCGTCATTGACAGCAGAGCCCAGCCAGCGCGTCTGGAGCCCGAGCGAACCGACGCGGTCGGGTCAGACTCCGAAAAAAGCGTCATTGACTCCGCTCTCCGCCCATCCCGGCAAGTGTAGCTACCGGCGAACAGTCCGCCACGATTGGCAGACCCGCCACTAGCGTGGAGCTATGGCGGATGATTCAAACGAGTCCGAAAAGCAGCCAGATCCGAACGAGTGGATTCGGGATGCGGTGCGCCGGATGTTCGAAGGCGAACAGGGTTTTGACCCAGAAGAGCTCGCTCGCGCCGCAGGATTTACCGGAGACCCCAGCCAACTGCAAGGAATGGTGGAGCAGTTCGCCACCGGGCTCACCGGCGCGATGCAGAATTCCGGAACGGCGTCTCGGGATCACGCTGTCAGAGTCGCCGGTGACGGAGCCCGGTCGGTCGACCCGGCCCGCGCCGAGGCTCTGGCGCAACTGCTTTCCACTGCAGCGCTATGGCTCAATGAAGTCACCGATATGGCAGAGCCTGGTGGCACTCCGTTGCTTATGACCCGTCAAGACTGGGCGCGAGCCACACTTCCGATTTGGCAAGAAATGTCCGACCCGGTGTCCGAGGCCCTTTCTCGCGCCATCACGGGAGTGATCGAGGAGCAGGCTCCAGAGGAAGTGAAGGGAGTGTTGACGGGCTCGCCCGTGCTCACCCAAATGACGAGCAGCTTGTTTCGTATGCAGCTTGCGCAGGTCGTGGGCTCACTCTCGAAGGAAGTCATCTCCGGTGGTGACATCGGAGTGCCGCTCATGCAGGGCGGGGACGAACACGATGTTCGAGCGGGGCTTGTGCCGCAAAATATTGACACTTTCGCCGACGGTCTCGGCGTCGCACCTGAACAGGTGGATCTGTACGTGGCCATTCGAGAGCTCGCGCACCAGCGGCTTTTCCGGCACGCGCGCTGGCTGCGACTGCACGTGATGAGCCTGGTGGGTGATTTTGCGCGGGGAATTCACATTGACGGCGAAAAGCTGATGGACCTCGCGGAATCCATCACTCCAAGCAACCCCGAGGAGATCTCCCGCTTGCTCTCCAGCGGAGCGTTGCTTCCCGAGCGCACCGAGGCGCAAGAAAGAGCTCTCGAGCGGCTGGAGACCATGTTGGCGCTCATTGAAGGATGGGTCGACCACATCACAGCCCAGGCAGCGAGCAGACTGCCCGATGCGGAAAAGATTGCCGAAGCGATGAGGCGCAGGAGGGCTACGGGTGGCCCTGCGGAGCAGGCATTCAAGACTCTTGTGGGACTCGAGCTTCGCCCCAGACGCCTCCGCGAGGCCTCGAAGATGTGGGGAGAGGTGCTCTCGGCACACGGCGCGGAAGTGCGCGACGGGTTATGGAGCTACCCGGATAACTTGCCAACAGAGGACGATTTTGCCGACGTCTCAGGTTTTGTGGCGCGGATTGGTCAGGCACCTGAATCGGACTCCGACGTCGACAAGTTCCTAGAAGACGTATTTGGTTCCGAGTCAGACGACACACCAGATCAGTCCTAGCTGGGGATAGTTTCCGCGGGCACCAGCTGTTTTTCTGCACGATGCCTGCATGGCTGAGCGAATATTTCGACTCCCCCCACACCGACCGGTTGTCTGGCGAACACCCGATTCGCTGACAATCGGCGTGGATTCACCGGCTCTCGCCGTCACTGATGTGCCAGACGCCGCGTCACCTCTTCTGCATGCCCTGCAAGAGGGAGTAAGCCAGACAGGGTTTGTGATCATGGCCGAGCAGTTAGGGCTCACCCGGATCGAGGCCACCGATCTTCTCGAGCAGCTGATCCCGGCGTGTGAGAAACAGCCGAGCGAGCCGACTCTCACCGTGCAGGTGCTTGGCGACTCTCGAGCGATGACACCTCTTGGACAGCGCCTCAGCCAAATCGCTGCCCTGACACACGAGGTCTCTGAGGCTGACTGTGTCGTCGTGGTCGCCGACTACGTCTTTCACCCTGAGTGGATTCGATCCCTGTCCCACGGCGAGACCAGGCATATTCCGGTGCTGTTTTCTGACTTGACGGTGTCGATTGGCCCAGTGATCACCCCTGGCCACACGCCGTGTATGTACTGCCTTTTTGGGCCTCCAGGGGAAGCCGATGCGGAATGGCTGAGCGTTCAATCCCAGCTCTTTCACATGCCATCGGCTTTGGCAGACACTCACGCGGTCGACACCGCTTCCCACGTCTTGGGGTTGTTACTACCAGGGGTGGTATCCCGCTCTGACTGGTGGTCCCAGTCACCAGGGAGCCTGATTCACCGCTACCGAGCAGATTCGAGGGCCTTGGAGACCGACAAGGCGGAGTTTGATCCGATGTGTCAGTGCCGCGAGCTCTAAACCGCGATACCAAGCTCTTCGACAAAAGGACTGATGGTCCTGGCCGAACCCCTCCCGGGCTGGCCATGGGTGGACCAGCTCAACACCAAACGCTCCTGCGCTCGTGTGAGCGCGACATAAAACAACCGACGCTCCTCTGCCAGTTCCTCCTCTGTGGTGGCATATGAAATGGGGAACTGCCCAACTGAGAGCCCGACCACAGCGACCACTTTCCACTCCTGACCCTTCGCCGAATGCACTGTGGCCAAGGTCACCGCTGGCATTGTGGGCTCATCGTGGGCTTGGGCTCGCCTGACGAGTTCTTCGGAAAATTCCTGCAGCGAACCGTTTGTGCCAAAGCGCTCAGCCATATCCATCAGCGCCCGCAAGTCTTCCCACTCGGATCGTGTCGCCCCTTGGTGGTCTGGTTCGTCGTCGGTAAAGCCCAGGCCGAAGAGAATGTCGGCCACCACGCGTGGGACGGGCCCTGGAGTGTGGGCGACCGCTGCTCCACGAATCTCCATCACAGCCCGCTTGACATGAGGCTGATCAAAAAATCGTGTTCCCCCCTGGCTTCGGACGGAGATACCGGCACTCTTTAGAGCCGCCTCGGTGAGAAGCGCCTGGGCGCTAAACCTGTGTAAGACCGCGATATCGGATGGCTGATACCCCTCTGCCAGATACTGCTCGATAGTCCGGGCAATCCACGTGGCCTCGTCGTCATCAGAGGCGTGCTGGCAATACACAAGAGGTGTGGTGGCCTCGTCTTGTGGTCGCAGTTCCAAGGCCCCTGGTTGGCCCTTCATTGTCAGGTTGGCCGCCCGAATAATGTCCGGGGTTGACCGGTAGTTCTGCTCGAGTCGCACCACCCGTGCTTGTGGAAACGCCTCTGAGAAGCGGACGAGATAGTCACTGGTGGCGCCGGCGAAGCTGTAGATGGTTTGCGAGGCATCACCCACGACACAAATATCCGAGCTCGTCCCGAGCCATAGATCCAGCAGGCGCTGCTGGACAGGTGAGACGTCTTGATATTCGTCGACAACGAAGTGCTGATACTGCTCCCGCACTCGGTTCAAAATGGCGGGCTCACTCTCCAGCATTCCAGCGGCCGCGAGCAACACGTCCTCAAAGTCAATACGCCGCCGCTCGTCTTTCACCGTTTCATAGCGGTCCATCACCTTGCGCATCAGTTCGGGTGTCATCTCGGAGGGAAGAGGTCGGAGCCCCTGCTCCACCTGGTGGATGTAGTCGTCAACCGAGAAGGCTTTGACCTTTCGCCACTCGATTTCACCGGCGATATCTCTCAAGACCGCCTGGTCGACCTCGACGCCCAGTGTTTGCAGCACATGCGCGACGACACTGCCCTTCGCGGTGAGGATTTCTGGCAAAAAGCCATCGGTGAGCTGCGGCCAAAAATGCTGTAGCTGGCGCAAAGCCGCCGAGTGGAATGTCCGACAGGCCACCGACTCCACACCGAGCGAGCGCACCCGCCCGGCCATTTCCTGGGCTGCCTTTTGGGTGAAGGTGAGGGCCAGTACTGCACCGGGGCGGTAGGCGCCAATCTGTGTCCCGTAGGCAATTCGGTGAGTAATCGCTCTCGTTTTTCCGGTGCCGGCTCCTGCCATGACCACCACGGGGGCGTCGAAGGTGGTGGCAACTAATCGCTGCGACTCGTTAAGACCCTCCAGTACCGCAGATGTCACCACGACATCTCCGGGAGTTTTTCGCCAAACCAGTCTTCAATCATCGCTCGCGCAATCGACGTTGAGCCGGGAAGGACCACTTCTCCCAGGGAGGCTCGCAGTTCCTCTCGGCTAAACCATCGCAAGTCGACAATTTCCGTGCCGTCCGGGCGAAGCGGACCGGAGGCCTCATGGTCCAAATCCGCACGAAAACCCAACATCAGCGAGGCGGGAAACGGCCACGGCTGAGATCCGACGTAGCGCGGATTTGTCACGCGAAGCCCAGATTCTTCCCACACCTCTCTCATGACGGCTGCTTCCAGAGATTCCCCCGGCTCGACAAAGCCCGCGAGCAGCGAATACCTCTGCGAATCCCACAACGCGTTGCTACCCAGCACAATCCGGTCTTCGTCATCCGTAATCAGCACAATGATGGCCGCATCCGTGCGGGGAAACACACTGTGCCCGGAGTCTTCGTCGACAAGAACCCATCCCGCCTGATCACTGCGAAGTGGAACACCCGATTGTGGTGAAAAACGATGGGCCGAGTGCCAATTGGCAAGTGCTAACGCTTGGGCGAGCACGCCGGCGTCCCGGTCAGACAACGCGTGCCCGCTTGTCCGACCGCTCACCCACTGCGCTGGATCGGACTGGATCGCCCGGGCCTCGTCATCAGTGAGCACTGCGGCTAAAACCGCCGCACCCTCCGACAAGTCTTCATCTGCCGCAATGCTCTTGCCGAGGTAAATCAACATCTGAGGGCGCTCGAGCTCCTCTGGACGGAGGTAGTTCAACGCCAGACCGTTTCCCGGTCGAACCAACACCTCTCCCCGCCAAGTCGCCACCACGCGAGTATCTGACCGGTCCCACAAGCTGTCGAGAAGTCCTGGAATCGCCCTCGAATCGGCGTCTCGATCGAGTTTGGCGCGAGACAGCGCCAAGCGAGGTGTCAGCGACATTTCACCCCCGATGGCAACGGCTGTGGGGCCTGCAGGCACCCGGTGTGGCAACGGAATGCTCTCCGCGAGCCCGCCTACCCTGGAGGGCATGAGCCACTTGTCTCTCATGCTAGCGGCGCAAGCCTCGGCGGCGGTGCCCGGTTTGACGCTTGTGAGCACGACCGATATTTCGGATGAACATCGTCATGCAGCCCTCGCCACTGACGTTGATTCGAGGGCGTGGGTGGTGGAGCTTCCCCAGACCGATGACGAGGAACTCGGCACAAGAGAGCGAATCGGCGCACTCGGGGCTATCGGTGACGGGTTGCGATCTCGTTTGCCTTTTGGAGTGCCTCGCATTCACGGCGAAACGAATGTGCGTGGACGGACTCTCACCGTCGGCGAATGGTTACCAGGCTTCCGACCAGACCCACAAAAGCTTGGACCGGAGGCTGTCGCCTCTGTGGCGCAAGCAATGGCCACCCTGCACGCTATTCCGGCGAGCGCTCTGTATGAACAGGGTCGCCCCATCCATTCCGCGAACGAATCACAGCGAATCGCAGTGGGCGTGGTGGATAGAGCCGCGGGAACGACACTCCTCCCCCAATCACTCCTTCGGCGCTGGGAAGCTGCCTATGAAGACAACGAGCTCTGGCAGTTTGAGCCCTGCATCATCCATGGCAGGCTCCGCCTGGATTCGTTCCTTGTCGAAAGTGACCGTGTCACTGCGGTCACGGGCTGGCGCTCACTCCAGGTGGGAGACCCGGCACGGGATGTGGCCTGGGTGACGGCCCCCACGATGAAAGATTTCCTCAGCCCCATTGAGACGGCCTATCGCCAGGCCCGGCCCACCGCAGATCAGAGGCTTTTTCAGAGAGGGCGTTTCTGGGCGGAGCTCGATATTGCCCGCTGGCTCCTGCACGGTCTCGACACCGGCAATCAGGTCATCACCGACCAGGCAACAGCAGCCATCAACGAATTGCACGACCGGGTGGGCGGCGATTTGGAGTCGACTTTGACCGAACCCATTACCCGGGCGCCACACCCCCTCGCGGAGCCTCCGGCCTCCGAGGACTAGTCTCAAGCGCTGTGAGCAGCATTATTCGAGGCCTCTACTCTCTGCTCCACGCTGCGCTGTCGTCTCCGCTCACACGGTGGATAGTTCCCAGGCGTTTCCAACGGGCTGATGTGGTGATTTCACCTGGACGTGGAGCCACCGAGCAGGGGGTGTTCTATGAGCCCTCGGACGCGATTGTCTCCCGCTCGCAAATCCTTGGTGAGCCTCGGATTACTCCAGAGCCCGAACAGTTTCCTGCCGTCACCTGGACGAGGTGGCAGGACGCGTTGGTCACCAACAACCGTTATTTCCCGTTTTTGCTCCACGACAACACCCTGATGCTCCCGCCCCGGCGGGTGGAGGGGCCGTGGCGCTTGACCTACCGCCGAAACCGCATTGTCTGGTCCGATGGGACCCACGTGATTGTCGATACCAAGCGCGGTCCTGAGATGAAGGTGGACAAAGCCATTTTTCTCGGTGGACGAGACTTCACCAACTGGTATCACTGGCTGGTCGATGTTCTCCCGCAGGTGCATCTGGCCAACCGGCTTCCCGACCACCTTCGCGACTGGCCCGTGTTGATGCCCGAGCAGATCTACCGATTCCCCACGATGGCCGAGTCGTTGGAGTTGTTTCTTCACGGACGGGACGTCATTCGTGTTCCGGAATGGTCGGCGGTGGCGGCAAAGGAGCTGGTGTGGATTGATCCGCTCGAGGTGAGTAACCTCCCGCAGCGAAAAACCCATCCCACGATGGACCCCCGGATTCACATGCTGCACCGGGAGGGGATGGAGAGCTACCGCGATGTCTTTCTGCAGGCATACGCCCCCGAACCGGTGACACCACACCGCAAAATCATGCTCGCAAGAGACACCGCGAGGCGGTCCTATAACCAGGACGAGGTGATGGCCGTGGCGAAGGAGTTTGGCTTCGAGCCCTGCTACCCCGAAAAGCTGTCTCTGGAGGAACAGATTCGGGTATTCCGGGAATCGACCCACATCATCGGGCCCTCTGGTGCAGGATTTGCGGGGCTGCTGTTTTGCCAACCGGGAACCCAGGCGCTCTGCTGGCAAGACACTCGGATTCGATCAATGACGATTCTTCCCGACCTCGCCACACTCAACGGCGCCGACTATCTCCACGTGTTCTATCAGTCAGATGAGTCGGGTGGGTTGTTTAAGAGCAACTACCACTTGGAGCCTGACTGGTTCCGCGAATCGCTAGAGACGTTTCTCGGCTGAGCGTTCTTTCGCGTCGATAAGCAGCTGCTCGAGTTCTGCTGTGGTCGCAAGCTGCGCGGGGGTCACGACTTTCGCTTCTTGCGAGAACCAGAAGACCGCGTCAATCTCCTCTGCCGGGGTCCCGCTCCACGCCGACCACGCCGCTCGGTAGAGAGCCAGCTGAAGAGATTTCCGCTCGAGTTCGTCTCCCTCAGGGGTCTTGCCTGTCTTCCAGTCCACAATCACGATCCGGCCGTCACGGCGGAACACTGCATCGATTTTGCAGATGATGACGTGGCCGCCCAGGGGCAAGTGAATCTCTCGCTCCAGGGCTTCGGGAACGAGGTGTGAAAATTCACTGGCTTCAAAGGCCCGCTGCCAGCTCTCGACAGCCGTATCGACACTCTGGGTGTCGTCGCCGTCTGCATCCACATCGGCGAAGACGCCTCGGTGGGTGCCGGCGAAATAATCCTCGACCCAGGCGTGAAATTGGTTACCCCGCTGTTGGGCAAGCCCGGTTGTTGGCGGGCGTGGCTGGGTACTGCGGGCCAGCATTTCTTCTGGTTCGTATACCCAGGAGTCAAACTGCGAGGCGGGAAGTCTGACCGGCCACTCTGGGGCACGACCGGCTTCGTGTTCCCGCTCCCCCGCGAGCACTGCCTCGCATAGTGCCTGGTCGTCATCAGATATCT
>CAJXYC010000002.1 GCA_913063365.1 uncultured Cellulomonadaceae bacterium | reverse complement strand
AACTGTTTCCAGGCCCTGGCCCAGGTCGCCCACCCCCAAATCAAGGGGTCTCGGATAAAGCCGTAACTGGCGTTTCCAGAAATCGGTAAGTCCATAGAGTTATCGCCCGAGATGCACCACACTCGCTCATCGTCCCGATACCGCTCCAGCAGCTGATCACAGTAGGCAAAGAAATCCGGATGCGGAACACAATCGTCCTCCAGGATGATTCCCTCCGGGACTCTCGAGAAAAACCAATCCAGTGCGCCGGTGACACCGGCGAAAAGGCCCTGGTTCGCGTCATTGAGACGACGCTCAATGCGCGGATTCCAGTCAATCTCTTTGTCGATGACCGCCCTACTCGCCTCGACCAGCTCATCCTCGCCCTTGACACAGTCGCGAGGGCCGTCGCTGAACACAAAGACGTGCTGGGGGCGAACCTCACGCAGGGCATTAATCACTTCACGAGTGGTATCCGGACGATTGAAAGTCATCAGCAGGACCGGACTGCGCATTGACGAGCTCTCCCCCGTTGCCATTCACATCAGTGTAGGCGCGGACAGGCGCCTAGCGTCCGGTTGGGCGCTCGCCGTTTTCGTATTGCCAGAGGGCTCTGGCAATGATGCGTCGGTCTCGGGCGTGCACGACTGCCCGCAGGGTCGCAGCGAGCAGAAAGCCAATCACCGCACCCGCTGAATTGGCATAGACGTCATAGACACTTGCCACCCGTTCGCTCAGAAACTCCCGTTGAAAGTTCTCAATAAACGCCGAGAACCCGGGGCCGATCAACACCGTGAGGATTGAGAGCCGCTGGGGCAGCAGAAGCGCCACAAGAAATCCAAAAGGAATGAACATGCCGACGTTGGCCAAAAACTCCACCTCGCCGTAGCCAAACCACGAGGGAACACCGTTTCGGTGGAGGACCTCGAGCAGCCGCAACACGGCGTTTTGGTAGTTCACATCCAGCTGAGTGGGCGAGAGAGTAATCGCCAAAATGAGGCCGCTGTAGGCCACGAGAACCGTAAGCCCAATCGTGAGGCGCACTCTGCTCTTCTCAGGAGCTTCTGCGTGTTGCATAGGCTCCTCCCCACGCGCTGACCTGCGTGTTGAGCCTAACTGCCGCAGACATGCACGCGCGAGGGGACTCGACGGGAGTCCCCTCGCGCGTGGAGGGTAGTACTAGGCGTTCTGAGCTTCGCCCTCCAGGACGTAGCCTTCTTCGCCGTGGACGATGGTGTCGATACCGGCCACCTCGTCCTCGTTCTTGACACGGAAGCCCATGGTCTTCTCGATGGCGAAGCCCAAGATGAGCGCCACCACGAAGGAGAAGATCAAGACTCCGAAGGCTGCGATGGCCTGAACCACCAGCTGTCCTCCGTCGCCTCCGGTGAACATTCCGGTTCCGGTTGCGAAGAACCCGAGGTAAAGGGTTCCCACCATTCCGGCGACGAGGTGGATTCCCACCACGTCAAGCGAGTCGTCGTAACCGAGCTTGTACTTGAGGTCGACTGCGAGAGCCGAGAGCACTCCGGCAACAACACCCAAGATCACCGCGAAGGTGGGGGTCAGGTTGGCACACGCTGGGGTGATGGCCACCAGACCACTCACCGCACCGGATGCGGCACCCACAGAGGTGGGCTTTCCGTCCTTCACCTTCTCAATCACCAACCATCCAAGGATGGCGGCCGCAGTCGCAGCCAGGGTGTTGAGGGTAATCAGACCGACCAGAGCCATATCGTTCAGGAACTCGGCGCCGGCGTTGAAGCCGAACCATCCGAACCACAGCAGTGCGGCACCCAGCATGACCAGCGGCACGTTGTGAGGCTTGTGGGCGCCCTTTTCGAACACCACACGACGGCCCAACACGATGGCAAGCGCCAGTGCGGCAGCACCTGCGTTGATGTGGACCGCGGTTCCTCCCGCGTAGTCGATCACACCCGGAAGTCCCATCACATCGCCGAGCCCGAGGATCCAACCGCCTCCCCAGACCCATGCGGCCACTGGGAAGTACACCAACGTCGACCACAGACCAGCGAAGACCAGCCAGGAACCAAACTTGGCCCGGTCGGCGATGGCACCAGAAATCAGTGCAGTGGTGATGATGGCGAAGGTTGCCCCAAAGGCCGCACCAATCAGGTCTTCGTTCGAGTCAGCAATGCCCCCAAGACCAAAGTCAGCGAACGGGTTACCCGCGAACGCCCAGGTCGTGTCGACAGCTGACATGTTGAAGCCGTAGAGCACCCAGAGCACACCAACAAGTGCCATGGAGCCAAAGCTCATCATCATCATTGAGACGACGGACTTGGCCTTCACCAAACCGCCGTAGAAAAATGCGAGACCGGGTGTCATCAACAGCACCAGTGCGGTGGCTGTGACGGCCCAGGCCAGTTCGCCTGTATCCATACGTTTCCCCCTGAAGGTTGTTTGCACCCAGCGACATGCCTGGATGAGTGCCTTCAGTGTGGTTCCCGCGCGTTTCCCACAAGGCAACAGGAGTGTTTCGGGCTGATTACAGACAGCCCGCTCGTGTTAACAGTGTGTTTCTTGTTTAACGCTTTTCTGGCTCTTGGAAGACGTCAGGAATCCCGTCCAGGTTGCGATCGATGTGCTCTTCTTTGACTTGGCGCTGATACACCCGATTACGGGAGCTCAAAATCACCGCAGCCAGCACAGCCGCGCCCACAGAGCCGAAGAGGATGCCGATCTTTGACTCGTCTCCCAGGAGTGTTCCCTGACCGAAGCTGAGTTCGCCAATCAACAGCGACACGGTGAAACCAATTCCGGCGAGCAGCGCCACGCCGGTCAGGTCCACCCAGCCCACCCCCTTGGGAAGAGATACCCCGGGGAATCGAGTGACGACGAAGGTGAAAATGGTCACCCCGAGGGTCTTTCCCACAATTAAGGCCGTCATAATCCCCAGCGTCACGTCATCGGTCAGCACCGACAAGAACTCGGCCGGTGTTCCGAGACTCACCCCCGCGGCAAAGAACGCAAAGAGGGGGACCGCAAACCCCGCGGAGAGCGGACGGAAACGGTGTTCGAAGATCTCGGCCAAACTCTCGCCGTGTTCCTGAGCGGTGTCACCTGGGTCATTCGCTGACTGCTTCACCGGGATAGTAAGCGCCAGGAGTACTCCGGCAATGGTGGCGTGGACTCCGGTCGAGTACATAAAGGTCCAGACCACGAGCCCCAGCGGGAACAGAACGAGCCAGGCGGCGCCCGGGCGGAGTTTAAACAGGAGGCTGTAGCGCTGGGCGAGGAAGCCAAAGACAGCGAGTCCCACCGCAACGCCGACCATGGGCAGCCAGCGGATTTCATCGGTGTAGAACACGGCAATCACAGTGATGCCGATGAGGTCATCCACCACTGCCAAGGTAAGTAGGAAAGTGCGAAGGGCCAGCGGCAGAGACGTACCCACCACGGCCAAGACCGCCAGAGCAAACGCAATGTCAGTCGCAATCGGGATGGCCCAGCCTCTGCTGGCTCCCTCCACTCCCTGAGTCATCCACAAGTAGATGAGCGCCGGGAACACCACTCCCCCAACGGCTGCCACGACCGGGACCAGAGCCCGCTTCGGATCACGAAGCTCGCCGGCCACAAATTCACGCTTCAGCTCTAATCCGACGAGGAAGAAGAAAATCGCGAGCAAACCATCGGCGGTGAAATGGCCGACGGAAATCTTTCCCTGGACATCACCGATGCCGAGAGTGATGTAGGCGTCTCGTAGTCCGAAATACCCGTCGGCAAGAGGAGAGTTCGCGGCAATCAGTGCGAGCGCCGCGGCCGCCAAAATAATGGCACCGCCAATGGTTTCTTGGCGCAGGATCCGCTCGATCCAGAGCGCATCCAAATAGCGTTCACGGCCGACGCCGCGTGGGACTGTGCCCGACTTGTTCGCCACGGTTCTCCCTCGTGTGCTGTCTCCAGCAGTGTAGAAGGCTTTTCTTTCAGTGCCCTGGGTTCTCGACAAGCCTGGACAAAGCAATCAGCCTGGAGGTTGCCCGGAGATATTTCTTCCGATATCCACCGGCCAGCATGGTCTCGTCAAACACCTCGTCAAGGGGGGCGCCACTTGATGCGATGGCCACCTGCTGGTCATATAAACGGTCGACGAGAGCAACCAAACGCAACGCCTGGGCCTGATCGTGCAGGACTCGCACGTCATCCCAGATCACCATGTCCAGGTCTTTGACCAAGCCAAAGAACCTGCTCGGATGAACCTCGCGGAGATGGTCAATCACGGCACTAAACGAATCCCGCGCTACCGAGCCCGTGACTCCCGTCGTCAGTGACTCCAGTTCCGCGGGGGAAAAACTGACCGCGTGCCCGTCGAAGTCCCGACGGCGGTAGTCCTCACCTTCGATACGAACAGTCCGAAACTTGTCTGAGAGTGCAGTGATTTCCCGCAAAAAGTCCTCGGCGGCGAAGCGACCCTCGCCAAGAGCATTTGGCGGTGTGTTAGACGTTGCGGCTAACCGCGTGCCGGTTGCCACCAGTTCTCCCAGGAGGCGCGACATGACCATGGTGTCGCCTGGATCATCCAACTCGAATTCATCGATTGCCAGAAAATCGGCGCCCTTTAGGTGGTCGACCGCTCCCTTGTAGCCGAGGGCGCCGACCAGGGCGGTGTATTCGATAAAGGTTCCGTAATACGTCCGGCCAGGCGTCTGATGCCACAGCGCGGCCAGCAAGTGGGTCTTTCCCACACCGAAACCACCATCCAGGTAGATCCCGGGACGGTCAGTGGAGTCGACTTTCTTGCCGCCAAAAAGTGACTTCTTCGACCTACGGAACGTTCCCCCCACAGCAAAGGAGCGAACAATGTCAAGCGCCTCTGCTTGGGAGGGGTAGTTGGAGTCCGGGACGTAGTTGTCAAGAGTGGCTTCGGCAAACTGCGCGGGCGGCGTGAAGTGCTCCAGAAGATCTGCCGCGGTCATCTCGGGCCGCCTGTCGAGCAGGCTCAGCAAGCCGGGAGAACCGGCGGAAGGGGACATTACTGGTGGTCACCTGCTCCCGTGAGTATCCAGCCGGTCAATGCGAGAATGGAGTTCAGTCTAAAGGCCCCCGCCAAAGGAGAACCCCATGCCCGTCGGCCCCGATCCCGCTGCCGAACTCCAGCAATACGCCCACCCCGAGCGGCTCGTCACGACACAGTGGCTAGAGGAACACCGCGGCCTGGAGGGCTTAGTCGTGATGGAGTCCAATGAGGATGTGCTGCTCTACGACACCGGGCATATCCCGGGAGCAGTGAAAATCGACTGGCACACCGAGCTCAATGACCCTGTTTTGCGGGACTACCTTGACGGCGAACAGTTTGCGCAGCTGATGTCGGCGAAGGGAGTCTCACGAGACGACACCATCGTGCTCTACGGAGACAAGAGCAACTGGTGGGCTGCCTACACACTCTGGGTCTTTAGCTTGTTTGGACACGAAGACGTGCGGCTCCTTAACGGCGGCCGAGACAAGTGGGTGGCCGAAGGTCGAGAACTCACCCGCGACGTCAGCCCCCGGCAGGCGACCGACTACCCCGTTGTGGAACGCGATGACACAGCACTTCGGGCGTACAAGGAGGATGTTCTTGAACACCTCGGGAAACCGCTGATCGACGTGCGGTCACCGGAGGAATATACGGGCGAGCGCACCCACATGCCCGCCTACCCCGAAGAGAGCGCGCTCCGGGGAGGCCACATTCCCACCGCGCAGAGCGTTCCGTGGGCGAGGGCGGCGGAGGAAGACGGCACGTTTAAGTCGTTGGATGCCCTTCGAGAGGTGTACACCGAGGGCGCGGGTGTTGATGGAACCGAGCCCGTCATTACCTACTGCCGGATTGGCGAGCGTTCCAGTCACACCTGGTTCGTGCTCACCCATCTGATGGGTCTAGACAATGTCAGAAACTACGACGGTTCGTGGACCGAATGGGGTTCAGCGGTCCGAGTGCCCATTGTGAAGGGCTCGGAACCCGGTGAGGCACCCTCCACCTCATGAGCCAGGCCGCTATTCCGGAGGCGCTAGCGGGTATCCGGGACGACTTTTTGGCTCTCGGCCAGTCGGATCGTTTGCAGCTTCTCTTGGAGTTTTCTGACGAGCTGCCTGATCCCCCAGCCGGGGTGGTCCCCGCTGACGCGTGGGAGCGGGTGCCCGAGTGCCAGTCACCGGTGTTTATTCACGTCGACTCTCACAAAACACCTCCGGAAGTTCTCGCAAGCGCGCCCGCTGAGGCACCCACCACGCGGGGCTTTGCCTCCATTTTGGTTACTGGTTGTCACGGCGCGAGCAGGGAGGAGATTCTTGCGATTCCTCTTGATTTTCCGCAGTCTCTGGGGCTCGAAGAAGCCGTCAGCCTGTTGAGGCTTCGCGGGATGGCGGGCATGATTTGGCGAATTCAGCGGCAGCTGACTGAGTCTTCGTGAACCTCTATCGGGTCGTTCCCGACACCGCGATGATTTCGCTGGCAGACGACCTGGCGCATGACACTCTCCGGAGTTGGTTTCGCCCCCATCCGGGCTGGACCTGGGCGCTTGTCAGTACGCCGTCTGGGGAGACCGTGGATGCAGAGGGTTCCAGTCGGGCCCTCAGTAACCCGGTCGACCGAGCCATTTTGACAAGCCTTCGTGACCAGTCCGAGGCAGTCGTCTTGGGAGGTTCGACGCTCCGGGCAGAACGGGTGCCCATCCCCCGCTCGGGGCCTCTCGTGGTGGTGAGCAGGACGGGCGATATGCGTGGACACTCTGTGCCGGAGAAGTCTTTCCGGCACGGGGGAATCTGGATTGTGACTCCTGACGATATTTCCGACGATCCGACAACCCACTTCCCGTCAGGGGTGGCGAGGCACCTCCCGCTGCCCGGATCCGGGGACGTGTCACCCCGCGATCTCGAGAGGGCATTGCAGCACGAGGGCATTCAGCAGGTGTTGGTGGAGGCTGGCCGGGACTTCGGTTCGCAATGCCTCGAGCAGAACATGATTGATTCAGTGAATTTGACGTTGACCAGGTCGCCGAAAACGGATACTCACCCGCCTCTTCCCTGGTGGCAAGAGCACTGGGGCGAGTGGACCGCCGGGGAGGTTTTTACCGACGACCAGCGCTATCTCTATCTTCGATACCGACGGGCAGATTGAGGTGAGCCGGCGCGTACACCGTGCGAGGAAGACAGCTCCGGCATAGATTTGCCCTATGAGTGCCACCGAGTCATCGCTGCCCACAGAATTTGCTGAGGCGCTTGCGGGTGCCGATGAGCTTTCCTTCCGTCCTGAAATTCACGTCACCGATATCCCCGCACCCGAGGGCATCGCGCCGTTTGCCAGGGCTTGGTCGGCGACGATTGATCATCGAGGTTCGGACGCTGACCACGGCACCGCACGGCTCGTGATGCTCTATGACCCCTCGAGCCCCGAAAGCTGGGGTGGTCGCTTCCGAGCGGTCTGTTTTGCCAAGGCTCCCCTCGACCAGGCCATGGGGGATGATCCGTTCCTGCCGAAGGTGGCCTGGAGTTGGCTCACCGACGCCCTGGACCACCGGGGGGCGTCCTACTCCCACGCCTCTGGCACCTCGAGCACAATTGTCTCCACAGGCTTTGGCGAACTGGAGTCCGATCAGGTCGGAACAGAAATCGAAATGCGTGCCTCGTGGTCACCCGCTCCCGGTGATCTTGGTAGTCACGTTGACGCGTGGTCAGAGTTTGTGTGCATGCTCGCAGGGCTTCCCCCCTTGGCAGACGGCGTTACCCCGATACGGTCCGCCGGAGATCGATGACGGACGGGGATAACCCCGCTCTACTTCGTGCGCCCCAGCACGGCATTGAGCTTGTTGATTCTCCTCGCGCCTGGAACCGCGCGCTGGAGGGCCTCAGTTCAGGTGAAGGGCCGCTTGCGCTGGACGCTGAGAGAGCGAGTGGCTTTCGCTACTCGCCCCGTGCATACCTGGTCCAGGTCTACCGGCGAGGAACGACGAACTATTTGGTCGACCCGATTGCCGTGGGCGACCTGAGCGAGTTTTCCACTGCCTTCGGCGACACCGAATGGATTTTGCACGCCGCCAAACAGGACCTCCCAAGCCTCCGAGAGGTGGGTATGTCTCCTCAGACACTCTTCGATACTGAGCTCGGTGCCAGACTTGCCGGACTGGCACGTGTTGGCCTGCAGGGCGCGGTGGAAGACCTGTTGGGGGTGCAACTAGCCAAAGAGCATTCTGCGGCCGACTGGTCGACACGACCCCTCCCTGCCGAGTGGCTGAACTACGCGGCGCTTGATGTGGAAGTGCTGCCGGACCTTCGCGATGCGATTGCCGCTGTCTTGGCTGAGGCGAATAAGACCCGAATTGCCGAGGAGGAGTTCGAGGCCGTGTTGCGCGAGGAACCTCCCGCGCAAAAACCAGAACCGTGGCGGAGACTCTCTGGACTGCACCAGGTGCGCGGACAACGAAACCTCGCGATTGCACGAGAGCTCTGGGAGGCGCGCGATGACCTCGCACGGCAGACAGACACCGCGCCGGGCAGACTCATTCCCGATCGCTCCATCGTGTATGCGGCGAAGGTTGCCCCCGCGTCAAAAAAAGCCCTCATCGGGCTGAAAGATTTTCAAGGGAGAGCAAGCAGGAAAGAAGCGGAGCGATGGTGGGCCGCCATTGAACGCGGAACCTCCACCGACGACCTTCCCGCACTCCGAGGCCCCCGCGACACCATTCCTCCCCCACGGGCTTGGCCCGACCGTGCACCGGAAGCCGCCAGACGGCTCGCGATTGCACGAGACCTGCTCGCGCGCCAATCTGAACGGCTCGACATTCCTGCCGAGAACGTGCTCACCCCTGACCATCTCCGGCGTCTGTGTTGGAACCCCACAGACCCAAGTCGGCCCTCAGCAATCGACGCTCAGCTCGAGGAACTGGGCGCGCGTCGGTGGCAGCGAGACATCGCTGTTCCTCTTCTGGTGGAAGCGTTTTCGCAGGCCGCCAGTATCGACCAGTCGGAGGCCTCAGCCCTCGCGTGAGTCGCGACGCTCGGAGAGCTGCTCCGATTCGTCCTCAAAACCTTCTGAATCCGGAAGGGGTCGTGCGACCGGGACTTTGGTACCAAGAACTTGAGCGACGAGGTTGCGGGCAATGTGCTGGGCAGAAAGACCTGCCTCTTCCAAAATCTCTGACCGGCTTCCGTGGTCCAGGAACTGATCCGGCAGCCCCACCTCATCAACCGCTGTGTCGACTCCTGCGACACGGAGGTCTTGGCGAATTCTGGTCCCCACTCCCCCGACACGAGTGCCATCTTCAATGCTGACCACGATGCGGTGGTCTCTGGCCATCTGGACAATGCTCTGCGGGACGGGGACCACCCAGCGCGGGTCGACCACCGTGGCGCCGATGCCTTGCGCAGCCAGCCGTTCCCGAACGTCCATCGCGAGGTGGGCCATCGGTCCGACACTCACGATAAGCACGTCTTTATGCGCGGCCTCTGCGAGGACATCGACACCGTCATCGGTTCGGCGTTCAGCGGGAAGTTCGGGAGACACCGCTCCTCGGGGAAACCGAATCACGGTCGGTGCGTCGTCGACGGCGATGGCTTCGTCGAGCTCTTCGACCAAGCGGGCGGCATCACGCGGAGCGGCAAGACGAATACCGGGAACGGTCTGCAGAACCGACAAATCCCACATCCCGTGATGGCTGGCACCATCGGGACCGGTGACGCCCGCCCGGTCGAGGACAAACGTCACTCCCGCTTTGTGCAGGGCGACATCCATCAGGACCTGGTCGAAGGCTCGGTTGATGAAGGTGGCGTAAATGGCAACGACGGGGTGGAGGCCGCCGTAGGCGAGTCCCGCCGCGCTTGTCACTGCGTGCTGCTCCGCAATCCCCACGTCGAGTACTCGCTTGGGGAAACGTTTGGCCATCTCGTGAAGCCCGGTGGGTCGGAGCATGGCAGCCGTGATTCCAAGAACCTTGGGGTTTTTTTCGGCCTGGCGAACCATCGCTTGGGAGAAGACCTCAGTCCAGCCGACCGATCCAGAACTGGAGGTGGGGGTACCCGTCACCGGGTCAATTTGACCAACCGCGTGGAATTGGTCCGCCTCATCGGCGACAGCCGGTGGAAAGCCGCGACCCTTTTCGGTGATGACGTGGACGATCACCGGCTGACGGTAGGCCTTGGCTTGTGCGAATGCTTTTTCCAAATCCGCCAGGTTGTGCCCGTCAATTGGCCCGACGTATTTAATGTCGAGGTTCGAATACAGGGATTCGTTGTTGGAAAAGCGAGACACAAAGCCGCGCGCTGCCCCGCGGAAACCTTGATACACGGAGCGACCAAACGAACCAAAGACGTTGAAAAATGCCTCGCTGCCACCCCGGAAATAGCGGTAGGACTTCTGGCTGCGCACACTTCCCAAGAATCGTGCGAGTCCACCGATAGTGGGGGCATAGGACCGACCGTTGTCGTTGACCACGATGATGAGGTTCCGGTCATTGTCGTGGGAGATGTTGTTCATCGCCTCCCAGGTCATCCCGCCGGTGAGGGCGCCGTCTCCCACAATTGCCACGACGTAGCGGTCTCGCTCTCCCTGGACGTGGAACGCACGAGAAATTCCATCTGCCCAACTGACCGAGCTGGAGGCGTGCGAGCTTTCGACGATGTCGTGGTCTGATTCGGAACGCTGGGGATAGCCTGCGAGGCCGCCTTTTTGACGGAGCTTCGAAAAGTCACGACGTCCGGTGAGAATCTTGTGCACATACGACTGGTGCCCGGTATCCCACACCATGGGGTCGCGGGGAGAGTCAAACATCCGGTGCAAGGCGATGGTGAGTTCCACCACACCGAGGTTCGGCCCTAAGTGACCACCCGACTGCGCCACCTCATGAATGAGAAACTCCCGAATCTCTTGCGCGAGTTCACCGAGTTGCTCCGCGGAGAGTGTTCGCAGATCCTCCGGGGAATGCACAGAGTCGAGAACAGCCACATCCCTAGCGTAGGAGACGGCGGCTCAAAAACACCACACGAAGGCCTGAATCAGACCAACTGTCGTAAGACGTAGGGAAGAATTCCGCCGTTTCGGTAGTAGTCCGCTTCACCGGGGGTGTCAATTCGCACCCGAGCGTCGAACTCCACAACGCTCTTGTTGGCAGCGGAGTGCTCGCTGGGGCTCGCGATCACCCGAACGGTGTCAGGGGTCTTGCCGGCGTTTAGTGCATCGATGCCTGAGATGCTGAAAATCTCAGTGCCGTCAAGCCCCAGCGTTTCCGCGGTCTGTCCCTCCGGGAACTGCAGTGGGATGACCCCCATACCAATCAGGTTGGAGCGGTGAATCCGCTCGAAACTCTCCGCAATGACCGCCTTGACGCCGAGCAGGGCCGTTCCTTTGGCGGCCCAGTCACGAGATGACCCAGAGCCATATTCCTTCCCAGCGAGCACCACGAGCGGTGTGCCGCTTCGCTGGTAATTCTCGGCCGCATCGAAGATGAAGCTCTGTTCACCGTCCGTGGTGGTGAAGTCTCTGGTGAATCCACCCTCCACTCCGTCAAGCAGAAGGTTCTTCAACCGAATGTTTGCAAAGGTTCCGCGGATCATCACTTCGTGGTTTCCACGCCTGGAGCCATACGAGTTGAAGTTCAGCCTGTCCACACCGTGGCTTTGCAGGTAGTGCCCGGCGGGGCTATCCGCGCGAATCGAGCCAGCGGGAGAAATGTGGTCCGTGGTGACCGAGTCGCCGAGAAGCGCCAGGACCCTGGCCTGATCAATATCGGTCACCGGTGCCGGCTCCGCTCCCATTCCCTCGAAGTAGGGGGGCTTGCGGACATAGGTGGAGTCTTGGTCCCACTCGAAAGTGTCACCTGTCGGAGTCGGAAGTGACTGCCACCGCTCATCTCCATCGAATACGGCGGAATATTCCTTGTCGAACATGCCGGTGTCGATCGAGGAGTCGATGGTGTCTTGCACCTCGGAGGCGCTTGGCCAGATATCCCGCAGGAACACGTCGTGTCCTTCAGAGTCTTGGCCGAGCGGTTCGTTCTCGAAGTCAAAGTCCATCGTGCCGGCGAGGGCATAGGCGATGACGAGGGGCGGGCTTGCCAGATAGTTCATCTTCACGTCGGGGTTAATACGGCCCTCAAAGTTCCTATTTCCCGACAGCACCGCAGTGACCGCCAAGTCAGCCTCGTTCACGGCCTGGGAGATTTCGTCCGCAAGCGGACCAGAGTTCCCAATGCAGGTGGTGCAGCCGTACCCCACGAGGTAGAAACCAAGGTTTTCGAGGTCATCCATCAACCCCGCCTTCTCGTAGTAGTCGGTGACAACTTTGGATCCAGGCGCAAGGGTTGTTTTGACCCACGGCTTTGCCTTCAGGCCTTTCTGACCGGCGTTTCGTGCCAGAAGACCCGCAGCGAGCATGACTGAAGGGTTAGACGTGTTGGTGCACGAGGTGATGGCGGCGATAGTGACAGCCCCGTTTTTCAGGCCGAAGGATTCATCTCCCAGTGAGACGGGGACCGACTGGTCGGCCGTGCCGGCTGCGACGTAGTCGGCAAGATCTTTCTCAAATTGCTCTTTCGCGTGAGAGACCTCAATACGGTCCTGCGGTCGACGTGGGCCGGCAATGCTCGGCACCACGGTCGACAGGTCGAGCTCGATGTATTCGCTGTAGGCCGCTTCCATCGACGGGTCGTGCCATAGGCCCTGGGCTTTCGCGTAGGCCTCGACGAGCTCAATCTGATCGGCATCGCGACCGGTGAGCCGCAGGTAATCGCAGGTGACGGCATCGATGGGGAACATGGCAGCGGTGGAGCCGAATTCAGGGCTCATATTTCCGATGGTGGCGCGGTTGGCAAGGGGAACCTCCGCCACACCAGCGCCGTAGAACTCGACGAATTTGCCGACCACACCGTGTTCGCGCAGCATCTGGGTAATGGTGAGCACGACATCGGTCGCGGTGACGCCCGTCGGAATCGAACCGGTGAGCTTGAAACCGACGACACGCGGAATGAGCATCGAGACGGGCTGGCCCAGCATGGCTGCCTCTGCCTCAATACCTCCGACACCCCAGCCCAAGACACCAAGACCATTAACCATCGTGGTGTGCGAGTCGGTGCCGACACAGGTGTCGGGGAAGGCCTGAACGACGCCGTCGACGTTGCGGTGGTAGACGACTTTGGCCAAGTGTTCGATGTTGACCTGGTGGACGATTCCGGTGCCGGGAGGGACCACTTTGAAGTTTTCGAAGGCGGTCTGACCCCACCGCAGGAACTGATAGCGCTCTCCATTTCGCTCGTATTCGAGCTCGACGTTCTTTCGAAGCGAGTCTTCATGACCGAAAAGGTCGGCAATCACCGAGTGGTCGATGACCAGCTCGGCAGGCGAAAGGGGGTTGACTTTCTGGGCATCGCCGCCCAGCTCCACGATTGCCTCTCGCATGGTGGCGAGATCGACAATGCACGGGACACCGGTGAAGTCTTGGAGGACAACGCGCGCCGGAGTGAACTGGATTTCGGTGGAGGGCTCGGCAGTAGCATCCCAGGCGCCCAACGAGCGAATCTGCTCGGCGGTGATGTTGGCGCCATCTTCCGTGCGGAGCAGGTTCTCGAGGAGGACCTTGAGGCTGAAGGGCAACCGCTCGGAGCCTTCGACGGCATCGATTCGGTAGATCTCGTAGTCAGTACCACCAACGGTCAGGGTGTCTTGTGCACCCAAGCTGTTCTTACTCGCCACCAGATCCTCCAATTATCTTCACGTGAAGCTAAATCTATCACTCCGCCGTTGTCTCGTCACGGCGATAAACCGAGCGCAACAGCAACCAGGTCAACCACAGCGTGAGGCCATACAGAGGAATTCCCATTACCAATTTTGCCGTCGCCAGCGCCTGCACTGCCTGCTCCCCCGCCAGGTAAAGAGGCACTTGCACCGCCAAGCGGAGACCAAAAAGCCCCGCCCAAAGCAGGGTTGCCACCGACGCCATGGTGAGGCGAGCTCGATCGCGAAACCATTCCGAATCTCCGACGAGAGCACCCGCAATCACACCGATAAGGGGCCTGCGAAAAAGGAACGACCCGAGCAGAACCGTGAGGGTCACAGCGTTCACCCACAGGCCAAGGACGAAATTGTTCTCGGGACGCCCAGAAATGATCGCGACGGCAGCAGAGATTGCCACACCAAATAGCCCCACAACCGCGGGTTGAATCGGAGACCGCTGGAGAAGCCTGGCCACGATAAAGCCAACGGAGGCCACGAGCGGTGTGAGCACTGACCACGCAAGCGATTGGGTGATGGTGTAAACGATGAGGAAGACGAGCCCCGGAAGAACCGATTCGACCACTCCCCGTCGACCACCGAGAGCTGCCCACACATCAGCAGCCGTCGGTTGTTGCCCAGGCTCTACCGCCGCGAACGCTGAGTTACTGAGGCTGCGGCGAAGGGACGACGACACCGTCGGGGACTCCTCGCTCACCCGGCCGCGTCCGCCTCAGGTTCTGCAGGAGCAGCCGTAGCCGCAGGATTATCGGCAGCCGGTGGCATCTTCAGGGGAAGCAGTTCGCGTGGCGGCATGGGAGTGTCCCCCCGAACAACCACGATGCTGCGGAAGACCTCGTGGATGGTGTCGGCCGCGGCAGGGTCTCCCGCTGCCGGGCCACCAATCACGCCGCGGAGGAACCATCTCGGGCCATCCACTCCAATGAAACGCACGGTGCGGGTCGAGTACTGGCCTCCGCTCTGCACGGGCACCTGAGCCAGGAGTTCCGGGCCAAACTCTCCATCGCGGGCATCCACGGTGCCCCCTTGCTTACTCACCTGGTCAGAAATCTGCTGCCGAATACCGAGCCACAACCCGGTGGACCGAGGGGCCGCAAAGGGCTGCACCTGAACGGTTGAGCCATCGATTTCTAGCGTGACGGCCACCACTCGGTTGTTGGTCTTTTCCACTTCCAGCCGCATCTGCAACCCGCGGCGTGGCTCAATGCGGACCGCACCGAGATCAATCGCAGGTTTGACGCTTCCCGCCTCTTGATCGTCAAGCGGTCCCCGTTCAGCACGGTCAACAGGAGCTGACTTGGGGTATTCGTAGTCGTCAGCGGCGAAGCTGGTGGCGATATCGCTCACGGGGTCTCTCCTGCAGTGTCTGTTGTGCCTGTCGAACCAAATCCTCCCTCACCGCGGTGAGAACCGGGTAGAGAATCCACCTGCACCATATGGGCGACACTGTGTGGAGTCACAATCATCTGGGCAATCCGCTCCCCTGCCACCACCTCAAACTGTTCGTTCGGGTCGGTATTCCACAACACCACAGAGATTTCGCCGCGATAACCGGCATCGATGATGCCGGGGGCGTTCACCATGCTGATTCCATGCTTGATGGCCAAACCACTCCGCGGGGTAATCCAGGCGAGGTAACCGGGTGGGAGGGCAATCGACACGCCCGTGGGGACCAACGCTCTGCCCAAGGGCGGCAGAGTCACCGACTCTCTCGCGACAAGGTCCATTCCGGCGTCGCCGGGCCTGGCCGATTGAGGAGGAGACCCCTGAACGAGAATCTGCACCCGATTGTCCTGCTCCACGCTCCCAGGCTATACGTGGTCGAATAAGGGTGTGACGGAGTATCGGGAGCGGATGACGCCGTCGTGGTGGATGATTCTGGCGCTCTTCCTGCTAGTCCCGACGACGCTTCTCATCTTCCTTCCACTCAACTGGATTCTGGGCGTCGTGCTGGGCCTGCTGTTCTGGGCTGCAGCCACCGGTTTCCTGTGGTTCACGGCGCCTGTCCTTGTATTAAACGGGAGCGAGCTACAGGCAGGACGCGCACGTCTGGACTACCGCTACATCGACCGGATTGAGCCAGTCACCCGTGAGAGAGCGCGAGACGAAAAAGGAATCTTTTTGGACGCGAGGGCCCACCTGGTCATCCGCCCGTGGATTACCACGGCGGTGAAGGTGTATCTGGACGACGCGAGAGACCCCACGCCCTACTGGCTGGTCTCCACGAGAAAGCCGCAGACGGTGACGTCAGCGTGGGAAAAGTCGACGGGCTCCTAAACCGAGCACTCGCGACACACAGACCCCAGTTTGGTGTCGTGGTCACGCTGTGAGCGGTGTTTCACCAGGAAGCACTCGACGCAGGTGAACTCGTCTTCCTGAGGCGGAAGCACCACCACATCGAGCTCGACGTTGGCAAGATCCTGGCCTGCCAGTTCCACGCTGCCCGGATTGTCGGCGTCTTCGCTGTCGACAGCGCCGCTCAACTTATCGGGAACACGCTCCTGGAGCGCCTGGATAGATTCGGTCTCCTCCTCGACTTTGCGTGGTGCGTCGTAGTCGGTGGCCATCTGTTGTGACTCCTACCCTTCGTGCTGGACCGGGTGTTACCCCGAAATGTCCCCCCGAGTGTCTCGGGAAAACGCTGTATTTCGGTGTGCAACACACCTCTTTACCGGATTATTCCCATTCCGCCACGCTGTCGGTAAATCACCACCGGCATTGTGGGGCGTGCCATTCTAGTCACACGGCAGCACAGGAGGTCTGATGCGCACTCTGCAGGTAGTGGGTCGTGACGACGACAAGTTAGTGGTCATGACTGACACCGGAGAGCGCTTCCACCTTCCGATTGATCAGACGCTTACCGATGCGGTCCGCAGACCGGTCGGAGCGACGGCGGCAGGCCCCAAACGAGTCGCCCCGAAAGATATCCAAGCCCATATCCGCCGCGGTCTTACCGCTCAGCAGGTCGCTGACCTCACCGGGGAAACAGTCGATTACGTCGCAATGTTCGAAGGCCCCGTTATTGCCGAGCGCGAATTTATTGCCCAACAGGCTCAAGCCATTCAGTTTGCCCACGGATCTGACCGCGACGGGCACACCAGCTTCGGTGAATCTGTTCGCGCCCGGTTAAATGACATTGGAGCAGGGGCGGCCACCTGGTCAGCGTGGAAAGAAGAGTCTGGGTGGTTTGTCGAGGCTGCTTTCGCCGACAGCAACGAGGTGGAACACAAAGCTGTCTGGAGTTTTGACCCCAGAAAACAAATCCTTGTCCCCCAAAACGATGACGCCACGGCCCTCAGCCAGTCCGAGCCCATCCAAGGGCCGCTGATTCCCCGCCTTCGTCCCGTCGTCGCGACTGATGAGAACCCCGCGGGCGAGCGGTTTGATTCGGAGATGTTCGACGAGATGCCCCTATCCGATACGGGCCCACTAACAGAGCCCGTTCCGTATGGAAAGACGGGACCAGACCCTGCTGCTCCCACCACCGGTGACACCAGCAACGAAACAGCAGATTTACTGGAAGCGCTTCGTCGTCGACGTGGCGAGCGAGAACCAGCTCCGAGCTCAGAAGCAGAGGACGTCAAGAGTAGACACCCCTCCACGGGAAGCATTCGTCTCGTTCAGGACGACTCGGACGAGGACGCAGGCGCTGAAGTTCACCAGTTCCCTGGCACTGGAGAGATACCACCGCAGGAAGAAGAGTCTGCCGACGAAAAGCCCGCCCCCCGCAAAGGTCGCCCGGAGATGCCGAGCTGGGACGACATCGTGTTTGGCGCAAAGCCAGACGACGACAGCGACCCGGCTTAAGAACCCCCGTCGTTAAGCGGGATATGCGGGACTCTGATTTCCGCATCGCTAAATGACCCATGCTGCCCTCGCATCGCGAGCGATGAGCTAGAGGCCGTCTGTTCGTCATAGAGCGACGACCGCCCCTCCGCGAACGCCACCACATCACCGATTCGGGGCTCGTTTTCCGGCAAGACAGCCCCGAAAACTCCCGCCCCCAGCAACTGTGTTCGTGTCCGCACCCGGAAACCATGGCCGAGAGTCTCCTGGAACATTTCCGCCCATCGGCCGGACTCGACGCCCTCGTGGAGGTAGAGGTGGACGCATCTGGGCTCTCCGGCCCACAGAGCCACATCTGCGCGGAGCGGGTGAGACGCGGAGAACACAAATCGCTCGGCGTCTGCCACATCCAGCATTCCGTGGTCGGCAGTGACCGTGACGGCTTCGCCCGGCGTCAACACCCCCGCCAGTTCCGCACAAAACGCATCCACAGCTTCCACCGCATCCCGCCACTGATCACTATCGACGCCGTGTTGGTGTCCCATCCTGTCGACAGCAGGCCAATACACATAGGCAAAGCCCGCGTCGACCTCGTCAAAAAAAGACCGAAGCTGGTGCAGGTGCTCAGGGAGCTTCCCGACACCCCGCAGATCAGCACCTCGCAGAGTGGCTTCGGTGAAGTCTGTTCCTCGGAACCGTTCCTCACACAATGCTCGGGCCGGAATGCCCCGCTCGGTGGCCTGTTCAAACACGGTGGGCACCGGCTGCCAGGTTGACGCGGTCACACCAGCGGGAAACGGCTTCAAGTGATTAACAAGGTGCCCTGATTCCGGGTCGCGGACTTGGTAGCCAAGAAGACCGTGCTGACCTGGGGTCGCTCCGGTCGTAATACTCACCAACGCACTCGCCGTGGTTGACGGCAGACCCGAATACCTTTCTTCCCCGGAGTCCTGAAAGCGCCGATGCAAAAACCGAGCGTGTCCAGAATGCGCGACTAATTGCTGGCTGCCAAGCCCGTCAATCACCACCACCGCCACTTTGCGAGCGGCTCCGGGAGACGGGTCGGTGACCTGCGAAATGAGGTTTTCCCCCGTATCGGCAAGGCTCCGTGGAGGCCGGGAGCTCGCCGGTAACATGGTCGCCATCTTATGACTCCGCCTCCTTCACCCCCGGCGTCAGACCCCGCTGACAACTCGGCTGACCGGATTGTCGACATCGAACTGACCGACGAAATGTCGGATTCCTTCCTGGAATACGCCTATTCGGTCATCTACCAACGGGCTCTTCCCGACGCCCGAGACGGAATGAAACCGGTGCAGCGACGGATTCTCTATCAAATGGCGCAAATGGGGTTGGTGCCAGAAAAAGGCCACGTGAAATCGGCCCGTGTCGTTGGTGAAGTGATGGGAAAGCTCCACCCGCATGGCGACAGCGCCATTTACGACGCGTTGGTGCGCCTCGCCCAAGACTTCACGATGCGCCTGCCCATGGTCGATGGTCACGGGAACTTCGGATCTCTCGATGACGGTCCGGCAGCGGCGCGCTACACCGAAGCGAGGCTGCAGGCCGAAGCCCTGGCGATGGTCGATGAAATCGATGAGGACACCGTCGATTTCGTGCCGAACTACGACAACCAACTGCAACAGCCAAGCGTGCTTCCCGCCGCCCTGCCCTATTTGCTGATCAACGGGGCCAGCGGAATTGCTGTCGGGATGGCCACCAATATGGCGCCCCATAACCCGGGCGAAATCATTGACGCCGCCCGCCACCTAATCGACCATCCAGACGCCGATGTGAAGGCGCTCATGAAAATTGTCCCTGGCCCCGACCTTCCGGCCGGAGGAATCATTGTCGGTCGAGACGGGATTGGCGATGCCTACCGAACAGGACGTGGAAGTTTTCGAACCAGAGCCCGGGTGAATGTCGAACAGGTGGGCCCGCGGAGCCAAGGCCTGGTCGTCACCGAACTTCCCTACCTCGTAGGTCCAGAGCGGGTCATCGAAAAAATCAAAGAGGGGGTAATCGCCAAGAAAATTCAGGGGATCAGCGACGTCAACGACCTCACGGACAGGCGCCATGGATTACGCCTCGTCATCTCGGTGAAATCGGGCTTTGATCCAGAATTGGTCCTGCAGCAGCTCTACCGTTTAACCCCCCTAGAAGAGAGCTTCTCTATTAACTCGGTCGCCCTCGTGGAGGGGCAACCACAGACCTTGGGACTCAAAGAGCTTCTCCAGGTGTTTATTGACCACCGAATTAACGTCACGACCCGGCGTAGCCAGTTCCGACTGAAAAAGAAGCAAGACCGCCTGCACCTAGTGGATGGATTGCTCATCGCGATTGTCGATATTGACGAGGTGATTCAAGTCATTCGCGGAAGTGACGACGCCCAGGCCGCGAAAGCAACACTGTGTTCGGTCTTTGACCTCACCGAGCTTCAGGCCGATTACATCCTGGAGCTGAGACTGCGCCGGCTGACAAAGTTCTCCCGGATTGAATTAGAAACCGAACGGGACCAGCTGCGAGAAGACATTGCGGAGCTCGAAGGTCTGCTAGGAGCACCGGAAAAGATCCGTGCGCTGGTCTCCGCCGAGCTCCTAGAGATGAAGGAGAAATTCCCTTCGCCACGCCGGACCGAAATCCGGGCGGCCGACAACACGCCAGCTCCCACCGCCTCCGCGAAGACCCCCGCATCACTGGAGCGCAAAGACACGGACTGCGTGGTGCTGTTGACGACGACCGGGCTGGCATCCCGCATCGAGGGAACGGAGTTTCCGCCTCCCGCCAAACGCGTGAGCCACGATGCGCTGCTCAGCCAATTCCGCTCCAGCACGAGAAGCCCACTCGGTGTTGTCACCACCCACGGCCACCTTCTCCGAATTGAACCAGGTGATTTCACGGCCCTCGACCCGGGAAAGCCCACGCCAAAAGACGGGGTAAACCTCGCAAGCTTCCTCGATTTGCCCCGAGGCGAAGGGGTGCTGGGGCTGTTCGCCCTCGGATCAGCTGCTCCCACTATCGCGCTTGGCACCGCGCAGGGCACTGTCAAGAGAATCGACCTGTCGGCTCTCCCGGAGAAAACCTCCCAGAGCCTGCTCGGTCTCAAACCAGACGATCGGGTCGTCGGAGTGGGAATGGCCGGCGATGCCGACTGGCTGACATTTGTCACCTCAGACGCTCAGGTCTTGCGGTTTGGAGCCGACCAGGTGAGACCGCAAGGAGCCGGGGCCTCCGGGATGAGTGGTATTTCTCTGAACAGCGAGGCTGAGGTGATCTGCTTTGGTACTGCCTACTCCTTAGACCACGTGCTGGTGTCGGTGTCCTCCACAGCACAGGCGCTGTCTGGAATGGGGCCTGGTCGGGTCAAACTGAGCGCCCTCTCTGAGTTCCCCGCCAAGGGTCGTGGCACAAAAGGTGTCCGGGGTCACAGTTTCTTGAAAGGCGAAGACACCTTGGTGCTCGCGGCGGTGGCGGCATCGCCCCGCGCGGTCAGCCAGGGCGGACGAGCAGTCGAGCTCCCCACTGACACGAGCAAGAGAGACGGCTCAGGAACACCCCTTCCGGCCACAATCGGCTCCGTTGGAGAGGCAGCCGGGCTCGACTAAACGTCGATTCGTGAGGTGTCGACGTAGGGACGTTCTTGAATGAACTCTCGCCTCGGCTGGACCTCATTGCCCATCAGTAACTCGAACATCGCCGTTGCCGCTTCGGCATCGGCCATTCGAACCCGCCGGAGCATCCGTTTGGCAGGCGACATCGTCGTCTCTGCCAGCTGGTCGGCGTCCATCTCCCCAAGGCCCTTGTAGCGCTGGATTGGGTCTTCGTAGGACAAGCCTTTTTTCTCCAGGTCAGCCATCACGGCGTTCAACTCCGCTTCCGAGTAGGTGTAGATGACGTCGTTGGGGGTACTCCCACGGTGTTTGACCACAATTCGATGCAGTGGTGGGACCGCGGCGAACACTCGCCCTTCCTCCACCAGGGGCCGCATGTAACGGAAGAACAACGTGAGCAGCAACGTCCGGATATGGGCACCATCGACGTCGGCGTCGCTCATAATGATGACTTTTCCGTAGCGCGCCTGCTCCAGATCAAAAGTGCGACCAGACCCCGCGCCAATCACCTGAATGATCGCGGCGCACTCTTGGTTGTTCAACATGTCCTGGAGGCTGGCCTTTTGGGTGTTCAGAATCTTTCCCCGGATGGGCAATAGGGCCTGGTGTTCCGAATCGCGCGCAAGTTTCGCGGTGCCAAGCGCCGAATCACCCTCCACAATGAACAACTCCGTGTCGTCGACTCCCTTGCTGCGACAATCCACCAACTTGGTCGGCAAAGTGGAGTTCTCGAGCGCTGTCTTGCGACGTTGGGTTTCTTTCAATGCCCGCGCAGACACCCGCGTTTTCATCTCCGCGACGATTTTTTCCAGCAGCATCGCCGATTGCGCCTTATCGTCTCGCTTCCCTGACTGGAGTCGGGCCCGAAGCCCTTCGGACACCACGGCCTGGACAATGCTTTTTGCCGCAGGGGTCCCCAACACTTCCTTTGTCTGGCCCTCGAATTGCGGCTCCGGAACACGGACAGCCACCACAGCTGTTAATCCGGCCAGGACATCGTCTTTTTCCAACTTGTCGTTGCCGACTTTGAGGCGCCTGGCATTCTTCTCCACCTCTGCGCGGAGAGTTTTCATCAGGGCCTGGTCAAAACCTTGGAGGTGTGAGCCGCCTTTGGGGGTTTGAATGATGTTGACGAAGCTCTTCACCACGGTGTCGTATCCAGTCCCCCACTGGACCACGACGTCGACAGCCATCTCCCGCTCGACCTCAGCCGGCTCCAAATGCCCGTCATCGTGCAGCACGGGCACTGTTTCGGTAAACGTTCCACTGCCGCTTAGTCGCCACGGTCCGACCACCGCGGGGTCTGGTGCGAGGTATTCGGCAAACTCGGTTGCCCCGCCGTCGTAACGGAAGGATTCGCTGGTCTCTGGAGTCTCGCGAGTGTCGCGAATCGTGAGCGTGAGACCGGGCACCAGAAACGCGGTCTGACGCGCGCGATCCAACAGGTCGGCAGAAGACAGGGTGGCATCGCCAAACACTTGAGGATCTGGCCAGAACCGCACCCTGGTGCCGGTCGTTTTCTTCGCGACCTTCCCGACTTTTTTCAGCTCGCTGCCGTCCACAAAGGGAGAAAACTCGGCGTCTGGAGCAGGGTCTGCGGGGTCTTTAAACACCCCGGGTTCGCCGCGACGAAACGACATGGCCCAGGTGGCGCCGTCGCGATCAACTTCGACATCGACTCGGGAGGCTAATGCGTTCACGACAGACGCGCCGACACCGTGTAACCCACCGCTTGACTGATACGAGTCGCTACCGAATTTGCCCCCCGCGTGGAGCTTGGTGAACACGAGCTCGACACCTGTTAGTCCCGTCCGGGGCTCCACATCGACGGGCACTCCCCTACCGCGGTCGATGATTTCCACACTGCCATCGGTCCTGATCACCACGTCGATGGCGTCGCCAAAGCCCCCAATGGCTTCGTCGACGGCGTTATCGATGATTTCCCACACGCAGTGCATGAGCCCTCTGGTGTCGGTCGAACCGATATACATTCCGGGGCGTTTGCGAACGGCTTCTAAGCCCTCCAACACCGAGAGGTGCCTGGCTGAATACGAATCCGCTGCCACAGACACCTTCCCCCATAAAGCTCGCGTGTGAGCCACACCTGAGAATAGACAACCCATGTCTGCCTGAACCTGCGCCACACAGAACTCGGGGAAAACTACGCGTAGGGCGAAACAGGACCCTCCTTGCAGGAAAAGACGGTGTGGGCGTGGTGGAATGTCATAACCGTTCGAGAAGGGATGCACGTATGACTCAGACAGCAGCCACCATCGACAGCTCCGTCGAGGCCGAGACTCCGCTCGGTTTTGGCGACCACTGCGACAGCTGCGGCGCTCAGGCCTACGTCCGAGTCACTCTGCCCTCCGGTGCTCTTCTCTTCTGCGCACACCACGCAGATAAGCACCGCGAATCTCTCGCGGACACGGCGCTCGTCTGGCACGACGAGACCCACCGCCTGCGCGATGTCGCAGACGCAAGCTAAAGAGCTCCTTCGCTGGGTGGAACACCCAGCCTCTGCCCTTGAGCGGGCACTGAGCCTCATTGCCGACCGAGGCAACGACGCTCCACTCGATCTGCGCGCAGACGCATACGGGTTTGGCGTTGAAAAAGTAGGTGCCATTGCCGCCACACTTGGTTTCTCACACGCCCGTCTCGACGACGGGGTGAGCATTAAGGGGCTGACAGCCGTGGACTCCGGGTCTGACGAATGGGTTGTCGATGCACACCGCGCGGGAGGACAGGTTCTGTCGGCTCGGGTGGTGAATGTGAAATCGGTGCCTGCCGGCGAGGACGTGTCCTACGGAGGGCTTTATCGCACCGAGACTGGCACCACACTGGCGTTGGTTGCGATCGGGTTTGCTGACGGCGTGCCGAGGCTTGATCCCGTGGGAGGGGAAGTCGACTGGCAGGGCATTCGCCTGCCCATCGCCGGTCGCATTGCCATGGATCAACTCATTCTCGACGCCGGATCCCACACCCCTGCGATTGGCGATGAGGTGACGATCTGGGGCGGGTCGGTCTCGATTGACGAATGGGCGGAGTGGTCTGGACGCCCGGTGACGCTGCTCGGTGCCGGAATTGGTCCGCGCGTGGTGCGGATGGGAAACAACAAATGACAGGCCCCTCCATCACACTGTCGAGGCAGGCCTTCTCGCAGAACATCGAGAGGGCGCGCCAGCTCTGCGGGCCAGACACTGACCTCATGCTGGCGGTCAAATCAAACGCTTACGGCCACGGAATGGACCTGATCACCCCCGCGGCAATCGCTGAAGAAGTGGACGCACTGGCCGTGCTGGACCTCCACACAGCCGTCTTAGCGAGAACTCTCGCTCCCGATACTCCGCTGCTGGCCTGGCTTTTTGCCCCGGGACAGGACTACACCGAGGCCGTCAACGCTGGGGTTCACTTGGGCGTCTCGACAGACGGCCAGCTGGCTGACATTGCCCGGCACGCATCCAGCTCTCCCGCCATCGTTCACCTCAAAGTGGACACCGGACTTAACCGAAATGGCGCCACTGCGGAACAGTGGCCAGCACTCGTGACCCAGGCTGCAGAGCTAGAAGGCCAAGGAAGACTTCGTGTCCATGCCGTCTGGTCGCACCTGTCGGATACCTCTGAAGAGAGCACCCGCGTGGCACTCCAGCGGCTACAGCAGGCCGCTACCGCTGCGAGAGAAGCGGGTCTCACTCCTGACCAGCTTCATTTGGCCGCCTCTCACGCCCTGGTGGATGCACCGGAGGCCAGGTTGGACATGGTGCGTTTAGGAATTCTTGCCTACGGTGTCAGCCCTCTCTCGAACAGAAGTGCTGAAGACCTCGGCTTTCACCCAGTCCTCCAGCTCCATGCGCCTGTCATGAGCGTTGATGGAGATACGGTCACCTTGGCCGTGGGCTCTGGTCACGGACTCCTCGCTCCGATCGTGGCGGAGGCGGCTCTGTCGGTGTCTGGCAACATCTGTCCGGTCAAACGGGTCGAGGTGGATCACATGGTGATCGAACGGCCGACTGGAGTATCCATCTCCCCCGGGGATAGCGTCTGCGTGCTGGGCCGAGGAGGCGTCCCGGTGGAACAGTGGGCCACCTGGTGCGGAACCATCGGTGACGAAGTTCTCGTCCACTTGAGCGCGAACATCCCGCGGACGTGGGCTGACTAAACCCCAAGCCTCCCGGCAATAGCCTGCCTGGCCTTGGCAGCCGCAGCATCTGCCACCGCATGCCGCTCGGTTGGCTCCGGGAGCGAATCGCGGGAGCGGAGAATGTCGTCAGCGATATGGGGGTTTAGGCCAAGCAGTGGTCCCGATACCGCCGACACCCAGATCCGATTGGTGTGGTGACCCTCACCGCCGGAGACCGAAGGTGGAGAGCTAAGGGTAAGAAGCGGTGTGGGACTAGCCGGCCTCTGGGTGAGGTCATTCAGATAACCAGCGCTTTCACGGCCCTCGCTATCCACGCCCCACACTTCGGTGGAGACGTGATGGTGCTGCAACACGGCATCGAGTGGGGTCATTCCGAGACCCTCGAGCTTCTCGTCACGCAGCTCAACGGACTGGCCCAGAAGGTCGCCGCCCAGCCCCAGGCCGAGAATCGCGGCTCCTTTGTCGTGTACCGAGCGGATGTGCGGAGACCAAGCGTGGAGCGCGGCGAGCGCCCGGGTTGTCGCCGAGGACGTGCCATGGCCGATCACAACAATGTCGGCAGAGGTGGGGAATGTGGCTCCCTCAGTGACGTCTTTGACCGTCACCTTCCAGCCCCACCACGAGGCCCGAGCCTGGAGGATTTCTGCATTCCCCAGAGACCCGTTAATCGAGAGCAGGTCCGGCAGTAGCCGCACAATGCGGAGCGTTGTCACGACGTCCCACTTTCCACCCGGGCCTCCAGGTCTTTCCGTCCCGCCAGCCGTCTTACCGCCATCATTTGCTCGTAGTTGACGATGGCTGTGACTGGGGCAGTGCCTGCCTGAGAGAAGTAATCCATGGCCTGAGCAGTGTCGTCAATGACTGCTCCCACTGCGACCCCTCGGTAGGCCAAGAACATGGCCCACTGATGGGCCTTGGTGCCTGAGAGCACGTCGATTCTCTTTAGTGGCCCCAAATCCAGGTCAAAGATCCACGAGGGATCAGGAGTTCCCTCGTCAACGGCCACCCAGACTCTCTCCGGCTGGGTCTTCACAGTGGAGAGGTTTGCTCTCATGCTCGGAAGGTTTTTCTGCATCAACAGGGTGATATCGACGCCCTTCCACTGGACTGTCTCGCCGCGGCCGTAGACCACGGGCAAGGACGCAAACGCCTGTACTGCCGCATCCCACGACCATTGCTCGCCGAGGAGAATCCGAGATGCTCCAAGAGCAACGGTCGCATCAATTGCCCAGTGGAGGCCCTCGTCCGGCAGGGAAATCTCGTGGCGAGACGAATCATCCGAGACGATGGCGCTGCGTGTTCCCCGGGATTCCAGAGTGACAAGTGGCGCCCCGCTGGCGGTGGCGGTGGAGCGCTCGTCGAATAGCTCTGCCGCGCCAAGCGAATCCCCGGACTGATCCACCAGCGACTGTGCAACATCCACCGTGTCGACTCGAACCTCGAGTCCCTCGCCTAGGGCAACGAGTGCTGGTTCTCGTTGGTTGACGAGCAAGGTCGCCGACGTGCGCTCGGCAACGTCCCTCATCATCTGCCACACCCGCTCCGGCTCGCCAAATCGATTGAGTTGATCCAACTGCAAATTGGTCACCACTAAATGAGCGGGTGGGATGTGTCGTGCAATCTGAGGACCATACGCCTCATCGACCTCTAGCACAGCCAGGTCTGCAGGGAGTCGTCCCTGCCGGTCGGCATCGGCCAACACCGCTGAGGCAAGACCCTGCGGAAGATTGCTCCCCGCTGGATTCGTGAACACTTTTTTCCCGTGCTCTCGCAGAATCGCGGCGATCATCGACGTCGTCGTCGATTTCCCGTTGGAGCCGGTCACGAACATCACTCCCCCAGGAAGCTGCCCAATCGAGTGCTCCAAAAAGAGCGGATCGATGCGCAGGGCGACGAGACCCGGAAACGCCGAGCCACCACCTCGTGCCCGGGCCAGCCGGCGGATCAACCGACCAACGGCGAGGGCAAGCCGGTAGCGCATGGCTGGCTTACTCGAGGTAGTCGCGCAGAGCCTGCGACCGGGAGGGGTGGCGCAACTTCGCCATGGTCTTGGACTCTATTTGTCGAATCCGCTCCCGAGTGACACCGAAGGTGTCACCAATCTGGTCAAGAGTCTTTGGCAGGCCATCTCCCAGGCCAAAACGCATTCGGATTACACCCGCCTCACGCTCAGACAACGAATCGAGAAGCGATTCGAGCTGGCGTTGCAGCATCGTAAAGCCCACGGCATCGGCAGGGACGACTGCCTCAGTGTCCTCGATAAGGTCACCGAACTCACTGTCGCCATCTTCGCCGAGCGGCGTGTGGAGGGAAATCGGCTCGCGCCCGTATTTCTGGACTTCGACGACCTTTTCGGGAGTCATATCCAGTTCGCGAGCAAGCTCCTCGGGAGTGGGTTCTCGGCCAAGGTCTTGCAACATCTGCCGCTGCACTCGGGCCAATTTGTTGATGACTTCGACCATGTGAACCGGAATACGAATTGTTCGCGCCTGGTCAGCCATCGCCCGGGTAATTGCCTGGCGAATCCACCAGGTGGCGTAGGTCGAGAACTTGAAGCCTTTGGTGTAGTCGAACTTTTCGACGGCACGAATCAACCCCAAGTTGCCCTCTTGGATGAGGTCCAGGAACTGCATTCCGCGTCCGGTGTAGCGCTTGGCCAGGGAGACCACTAGACGGAGGTTTGCACCCAGGAGGTGGTTCTTCGCGCGCTGGCCGTCTTTTGCGATTTCGTGAAGTTCTCGGGCGAGCTTCGTGGTCTTCTCTCGCTGAGTCAGGGTGGAGAGCTTTTCTTCAGCAAACAGACCGGCTTCGATCCGCCAGGCCAGCGACACCTCCTGCTCGGCGTTCAGCAGAGCAACTTTTCCGATCTGCTTCAGGTAGTCCTTGACTGGGTCAGCAGTGGCGCCGGTAATGGTCGTCGACACGACCGGTACGTCTTCCTCATCGGTGGACTTGATGACGATGGCTCCCGCGGGCAGAGCCTCTCCTCCACCGGCAGCTTGCTGGAGCATCGCTGCACCCAGGGCTTCAACCTGGCGGGGGTCAAGTTCCTCGCCCGGAGCCACCTCGTCGTCGTCAGAGTCGGCGTCAACACTGTCACCGCCGTCCGATGAATCCGCCTCAGTGACTTCAACGTCTGGCTCTTCCTCGTCAACAGCGGCGGCCTCTTCTTCTTTCCTCGCCTTCGCTGGGGAAGCCTTCGATGCTGCAGGAGCCGTCTTGGCGGCGGGCTTCTTCGATGCCGGCTTCTTCGCCGCAGGTTTCTTCGCCGCCGTGGCCTTGGCCGGAGCGGACTTCGCCGCGGGCTTCCTAGCGGCAGGCTTTTTCACCGTCGTGGTCTTTGCCGCAGGCTTCTTGGCGGCCGGTTTCTTCGCCGTCGCGGTCTTCGCCACAGGCTTCTTGGCCGCGGGCTTCTTGGCCGCAGGTTTCTTTGCTGCCGGTTTCTTCCCAGCAGTGGTCTTTGCCGCAGGTTTTTTCGCAGCCGGCTTCTTCGCCGTCGTCGTCTTGGCCGCGGGCTTCTTCGTAGCGGGCTTCTTCGCAGCAGTGGTCTTTGCGACAGGCTTCTTCGCCGCAGGTTTCTTCGCCGCAGTGGCCTTGGCCGGAGCGGACTTCGCCGCGGGCTTCTTCGCTGCCGTGGTCTTGGCAGCCGCTTTTTTGGCGGCTGTGGTTTTTGCCGCAGGCTTTTTCGCCGCTGCAGTCTTCGTGGTTGGCTTACTGGCCGCGGGCTTCTTCGTTGGTGTCTTCGTGGTCACGGAGGTGGAGGAATCCTTCGATTGGGGTGGGCTGGTTGAGGCTGGGGCGTCGGAACCGCGACCGACAAGACGTTTGAACACACCGCCGATACCCCCAGAACGTTTGGGGGAATTGGTCTCACGAGATGACGCCACAGCGCACCTACTTCACATCAGCGGGCAGTAGGAAGACCCTTGTCAAGCTCCTCGCGGAGCCCACAGGGCCTCTACACAGCATTATGGCACGCCCAGCCGTGGACGTGATGAGACTCACTGCTCGGATGAGGAGTCCGGAGTGTCGGGGGCCCTGTGTGCCAAGAAATTCTGCAATTCCTGGGCAATCGCCTCCGCGCTTGGCACCTCACCCGCTTCATCGGTGAGCGGCGAGGCCAGCGGGTTGTCTTCCATGTAGGAGTCGTGCCGCTTTTCTAGAACCCCGACGAGCCGCTGCAATTCATCATTGCCCTCGACCTGCTCGGCAATTCCGGCAAGGAAGCTCCTGCCCTGTTCCCGAAGGGAATCGGTCGGGAAGATCCGCCCGGTCGCTGCGGTGATGCTCTCCAAGGCGGTGACAGCTGCCGCAGGAAATTCTGCGTCCGAGAGATAGTGCGGCACGAGCACGACAAAGCCGGCGACCGGGTGGTCTTTCGAATTCAGCGTGTATTCGACCAGGTGCATCATCGTGCCGGGCACTGACGTCGTCGGCCGCCAGACCGAGAAACGGTCAGTGAGCTCTTCACGGTTTCCACTGACGGTGACACCGAGCGCTCTGGTGTGGGGAACAGGCATTGGGATGGCGTGGACCCAGGTGGTCGAGCTCACGTCATAGAGGTCAATCAACTCGACGATTTCCCGGTTGACCTGCTCCCAGCGCATATCGGGCTCGTAGCCGGAGAGAAGGAGAAACGGCTCCCCCAATTCGTCGTGGACGAGGTCAAGAGCCAGACGGGGTGGTTCGTAATCAGTGAGGTGGGTCTCGTCGAACTGGAAAATCGGTCGGCGCGCGCGGTAGTCCAGGATTTCGTCGTTATCGAACCGGCCCACTTCGACGCTGTCCAAGGTGTCACCGATGTACTGAGACACCAAAGACACCGCTGAACCTGCGTCCGCGAAGCCCGTGAGGGCAGCGACAAGGGGTAGCCCAGAGGGCACCTCAGGTGCCGGATGCACCGGGTGAAACAGTCGTGACGCGGCCATAGCGCCATGCTACGCCCCACTCCTTTACAAGCCTGGGATGTTCACTCCAGGCTCACGAGGGAGAGCTAGCATGACCTGGTGGACACGCCAACGATTTCTCTCACTGACTCCCTGCCCGCTGACATCGAAGCCGATCGTCTCGTCATTGCCGTGATTCCCTCCGGCGACGGAGTGCAGGTGGCAGAGCCGAATATTGACGACGACCACGCCGAGTGGCTTCACCACGTCATTACAACCCTCGGGGTGAAGGCAGAAAAAGACTCCGTACGAACAATTCCTTCCCCGACAGGCTGGAAAACACCGTCAGTAGTGCTGGTCGGGATTGATAGTGAAACCCCCACGGCCCACCAGATTCGCTATGCCGCAGGGGCCGCGGTGCGAGAAGCGGGCAAAAAAGAACGAATTGCCCTGGCTCTACCAGGCTCCGGACCGCTCCACACCAAAGCCGCCCTCGAGGGGGCCCTGCTTGGGGGATATCGCTACGCAGGCAAGAAAGCAGAACCGTCCGATTCCCCGTGGTCGGAGCTGATTGTGAAAGGCGGCTTGGACCAGTCCGATATCGATCAGGCCGTCGCGAGCGCGACCGCTGTCTGGCAGGTGCGGGATTTGGTGAACACTCCCCCGAACAAGCTCTACCCCTCACTCTTTGCGGACACTGTCACCGAGCTCTTCGACGGATCAGATGTCTCGGTCGAGGTCTGGGACGACAAACGCCTGGCAAAAGAGGGGTGCGGGGGCCTCTTGGGAGTCGGTGGTGGTTCGGTGCGTCCTCCGCGGATGGTGGCGCTTCGATACCAGCCAAAAGACCCCGTTGGTCACATCGCTCTTGTCGGTAAGGGAATCACGTTCGATTCGGGTGGCCTGTCGTTGAAGGCCCCAACGGCAATGATCGGCATGAAATACGACATGACAGGAGCCGCGACGGTCACCGGCGTGATGCGCGCGATCGCGAACAGCGGCTCGCGTATTGCTGTGACCGGTTGGTTGTGTTTGGCAGAGAACATGCCCTCTGGAACAGCTCAACGGCCAGGTGACGTGATTGAGGTGCGCGGGGGTAAGACCGTCGAAGTGCTGAACACTGACGCCGAGGGTCGATTGGTCTTGGCCGATGGACTGCAGGCCGCCAGTGAAGAGCGCCCTGATTTGATTGTCGACATCGCGACGCTGACGGGTGCAGCCCGGCAGGCGCTCGGTGAGCGCTATGCCGCCCTAATGGGCAGTGACGTCGCGCGGGATGTGTTGTCGGCCGCCGCGGAGCGCACGGGCGAAATGTTCTGGCCTTTCCCGTTGGCGGAGGAGCTGCGATCGGGCTTAGATTCCGATGTCGCTGATCTGGCGAACATCTCGACCGGCAATAGCCTCGGCGGCACGATGGTGGCGGGGCTGTTCCTGCGAGAGTTTGTCGGCACGCCAGAGCACCCCTCCATTGCCTGGGCGCATCTGGATGTCGCCGGACCTGCCAATAACTCCTCGGGGGCCTATGGGTTCACGCCGAAGGGGGCAACCGGTGCGACGACGAGGGCGCTTATCGACCTGGTCACGACTCTGGATGAGGACACTTTCGCCACTCTGCGTCAGTAGTAGGCTGGGGGCTCGCGGCCTATCCGGCCACCGCATGACCCACCCGCACACAATTTGGGAGCTTTTTGGTGACTGATCACACCTTTGACCTTGTCGTCCTCGGAGCGGGAAGCGGTGGCTACGCCGCCGCCCTGCGCGCTAGCCAGCTGGGTATGTCAGTGGGGCTTATCGAAAAAGACAAGGTGGGTGGAACCTGTCTGCACGTGGGATGCATCCCCACCAAAGCTCTTTTGCACGCGGGAGAGGTCGCAGACGCTGCCCGGCACTCTGAGATGTTTGGTGTCAACGCCACCCTGGAAGGGATCGACCTGCCGAAGGTGAACTCTTACCGCGACGCAGTGGTGACCAGCAAACACAAGGGCCTGCAGGGGCTGTTGAAAGCCCGCGGCATCACGACTATTGAGGGCGAGGGCAAACTCACCTCTCCGACGACTGTGCAGGTCGGGTCTGACACTGTCACCGGAAAAAACATCATTCTTGCGACCGGAAGCTATCCGAGAACTCTTCCCGGGCTTGAAATCGGCGGCAAAGTCATCACCTCGGAACAGGCTCTCCAGCTGGAACACGTCCCCCAGTCGGTGATTGTGCTGGGCGGTGGAGTGATTGGCGTCGAATTTGCAAGTGTCTGGAAGTCCTTTGGTAGTGAGGTCACCATCATCGAGGGCTTGTCTCACCTGGTCCCAGCAGAGGACGAATCCGTGTCGAAGCAGTTCGAGCGCGCATATCGCAAGCGGGGCATCAACTTCTCGCTCGGTGTGAAGTTCCAGAGCGTGACCCAGAACGACAACGGCGTGGTGGTCACCCTCGAGGACGGTCAAACCTTTGAAGCGGAAATGCTCTTGGTCGCCGTCGGTCGTGGTCCCCGCACCGAAGGCATGGGATTTGAAGAAGTCGGGATTGCGATGGAGCGCGGCTGGGTCACCACTGACGAGCGTCTGCGGACCAACGTCCCCGGTGTGTTCGCGGTGGGAGACATCGTGCCTGGAGTGCAGTTGGCCCACCGAGGCTTCCAGCACGGTGTATTCGTTGCCGAAGAAATTGCTGGGCTTAACCCTCAAGTGATTTCTGACGAATACATCCCGAAAGTCACCTACTCCGAGCCCGAAGTGGCCTCAGTCGGCCTGTCGGAGTCCGCCGCCGTCGAGCGCTACGGACAAGACGGCATCGCCACCTACGACTACAACCTGGCCGGCAATGGCAAGAGCCACATTCTGGAAACGGCCGGGTCCATTAAGGTCATCCGCCAGGTCGACGGCCCTGTGCTGGGCGTGCACATGATTGGTGCCCGCGTGGGTGAGCTGATTGCGGAGGCACAGTTGGCCGTGAACTGGGATGCCTACCCCGAAGATGTCGCGCCGCTATTCCACGCGCACCCCACCCAAAACGAGGCTTTGGGCGAAGCGTTCATGGCCATCGCCGATAAGCCTCTTCACGCGCTATAGAGCGAAAAAGGAGATCACACTGTCATGAGTGATGTCACACTCCCCGCACTCGGTGAATCCGTCACCGAAGGAACCGTGACCCGGTGGCTGAAGGCCGTCGGAGACACTGTCGCTGTTGACGAACCACTTGTCGAAATTTCCACCGACAAAGTCGACACCGAAATCCCGTCCCCCGTCGCCGGAGTGGTCCAAGAAATTCTCGTGGCCGAGGACGAAACCGTCGAGGTGGGAGCTGTTCTCGCTCGAGTCGGAGACGCTGGCGACGCCCCGGCCCCCGCTGCGCCGGCGGCAGAGGCACCCGCCGAACCTGCACCCGCTGAACCTGCGGCCGCCGAACCGGCTCCCGCAGCGCCTGCCCCCGAGCCTGCTGCTGAGCCAGCGCCAGCACAGCCGGCTGAACCAGTAGCGACTCCTCCCGCACCGACTCCACCGGTCGCAACACCCCCTGCTCCCACTCCCCCTGCTCCGACTCCTCCAGCGCCCGCTCCCGCTGCGCCCGCCGCAGCAGCGCCCGCGCCGGCGGCAGAAGGACAGGCGTATGTGACGCCGATTGTGCGCAAGCTTGCCCACGAGCACGGTGTTGATCTCTCCCAGGTGACCGGAAGTGGTGTCGGAGGGCGAATCCGCAAGGAAGACGTCCTCGAGGCTGCAAAGACCACCGCAACCCCGGCAGCACCGGTGTCACCGGCGCCCGTGCACAGCGGTCAGGTGGCTGCTGCCCCCGAGACGTCGTCACTGCGGGGAACCACCGTGCCGATGAGCCGGCTGCGCAAAGTCATCGCTGAGCGAGCGGTCGCCTCAATGCAGCAGACGGCACAACTGACCACCGTGGTGGAAGCGGATGTCACCGACATCGCTGCAATGCGCCAGCGCGTTCAGGAAGCCTTCGTGCAACAGACAGGCGGAAAGCTCAGTTTCTTGCCGTTCTTCGTGCGCGCCGCAGCCGAAGCGTTGCAGAGCCACCCGATTATCAACGCGGTCGTCGACGGTGACAACATCGTCTACCCGGCGACGGAAAACATCTCCATTGCCGTGGACACCGAGCGAGGCCTCCTGACACCGGTCCTCCGGGACGCGGGATCAAAGACCCTGGCGCAGATTTCTGTGGACATCGCAGACCTGGCGTCGCGAACCCGCGATAACAAGGTGGGCCCCGACGAGCTCTCCGGTGGCACCTTCACGGTCACCAATACGGGCTCGCGGGGTGCTCTGTTTGACACACCAGTCGTGTTCCTTCCGCAAGTAGCCATTTTGGGAACGGGAACAGTCCAGAAGAAGCCCGTCGTCGTGAGCCACGACGGTGAGGACTCCATCGCTGTTCGGCAGACGGTCTTCCTCGCGCTCTCCTACGACCACCGGATTGTGGATGGAGCAGACGCCGCTCGCTTCTTGACTCAGGTGAAAAACCGCCTTGAAGACGCCCAGTTTGACAACGTCCTAGGCATCTAGGGTCTCGGTATGGCGGCTGAGAAGGAGAAAGAACCGGGTCGGATGACCCAACTGTGGCGGGTCTTCCAAATGACCCGCAAGGCGGACAAGTGGATTGTTCCCGTCTTGATTCTCGTGTTCGTTATTCCCGTTGCTCTTGGAATCATTCTCCCTCTGACCGTCATCACTGGCGGAATCTTGACGCTCGTGCTCTGGATTCTCTCCGGAATCATGACAGGTGTCCTATTGGTCCTTGTGGTGTTGGGAAACCGGGCAGAGACGATTGCCTATAAACAAATCGAGGGTCAATCTGGGGCTGTCGGGGCCGTACTCCAAAATGGTCTCCGTCGGGCCTGGCAGGCCAACGAATACCCGGTGGCAGTCAATCCTCGGTCCCGGGATGCCGTCTATCGGGCGGTGGGAAAGTGCGGCGTAGTCCTCATCGCCGAGGGACCCCGCTCACGGACTCGAAAGATGTTGGAAGACGAGCGTCGTCACATCGCCCGCGCCGTTCCACAGGTAAGCATTCATTACCTCTACGTGGGCCCCGATGAGGACTCGACTCCCCTGCGCAAGCTGCGGAAAGCAATGAACGCGCTGAAGAACGAGCTCAATAAAGCCGAAGTTCTTGCGGTGGCGAACCGACTTGAGTCCCTGAAGAAACCGGGGGCTATGCCCATTCCGAAGGGAATGGACCCGATGAAAGCCAGGGCGCCGAAACCGCGCTAGCGGCTCACCAAAATTGTCCCGACCAGGCGGTCGTGGGCCCCACGCATATCGTCGTCGTTCAGTAGTGGCGGAATCACAAGTGCGATGAGCAGTGGGCGAACTATCGGAGCGACAAGTCCCAACCTGCCGCCCACAATCGGGGCAATGCGAATCTTCGTTAGAAGGTGTCCGGGTGATCCGGCCAGGAGCAAACCACCAATGATGTGCAGTCCCACGTAGCAGGCGAGAATGGCGAGGGAATTGAACTGGAAAAAGACCGCGGAGATTCCCATCGCGAGGACCCAATCAATAAGCAGCCCGACAATCCGGCGATTCCAGCCGGGAACGCTGCGAGGGCCCTCCCGAGGAAGGCCAAATTGCTGTCCGGGCCACTGGTC
>CAJXYC010000001.1 GCA_913063365.1 uncultured Cellulomonadaceae bacterium | reverse complement strand
ATCGCCCCTTGTGCTCCCTATCCCCGCAGTGCGCGAAGCGCCCGGTCGAAACCGGCTTGGTCGCGCACACGCAGGGTCAATACTGGCCTTCCACGCTCGACGAGCACGGACCGGTCACCCCAGGCTTGGGCGTCAATCAGCTGTTGATAGCTAAAGGGGTAGCCGGGAATGGAAAGATCCTCGTCTGCCTGCCACTCAATCTGGACAAAGACGCCATCGTCAGGGCCACCCTTATGGAGCTGGCCGGTGGAATGGAGGAAACGAGGACCAAAGCCAACCGTCACCGGTCTACCGAGGCGAGCGGCGACCTCTGACCGGAGATTGTCGTCTTGTGTGCTCAGTCGGTTGACATACATCTGGATGGCCAGATAGCCAGATGGCGAGACCTGATGGAAGAGCGTCTCGACCGCGTCGTCGATCGAGCGGGACTGTTCATTGCTTCCAGAAAGCCAGATGTCAATGCCGTCTGTCCGAAGCGCATCTGGCCTCGTCGGAAGCTCGTCCAACAAGGCCCTGGCGGCAATTTTGGCGCTCTCCACGTCCGGTTGGTCGAATGGATTCACACCAATGAGGGCTCCCACCAGCGCAGTGACCCACTCCCACAGCACAAAGCCACCACCGAGGGAGGTGTGCACACTCACGTCTGATTCCGGGCCCCGCGAGACGGTCACGACATCAGCCAGATCGGCATCAGGGCCAACACCACCGGCCACGATGGGGAGCACGCCTTTGCCGTCTTTGCCCGTGGACTCGGCCACAAGCTGCTCTACCCAATCTCCAAATCCGGGAAGATTCTCTTCCTCGATCAGACACATCATGTCTCTCTCAGTACTCGAGAGGGCGGCGGCAAGAGACACTGCTGGATTGTCAGCACTGTCACTGGCCATCTGTTCGTGCATTGACTGTGCCTGCTGAAGCACCTCCGCAGTGTTCACGCCTGCCAGGGTGGCGGGAACAAGTCCGAAGGCGGTCAAGGCCGAGAAGCGGCCCCCGACGTGGGGGTCTGAGAGAAAGACTCGATACCCGGCTTTTTCTGAATCAGTGTGGAGGGGCGAGCCGGGATCCGTCACGATGATGATTCGCTCTTTTGGCTCTATGCCCTGCGCGTGGAACGCTTCCTCGAAGCTCGCCTTTGCGGTGGCTGTTTCCACCGTGGTGCCCGACTTGGAGGAGACCACCACCACCGTGTCAACGAGGTCTCGATCGACGACGGCCCGAACGTGGTCTGGATGCGTCGAATCAAGGACTTCTAGTGGTGCCCCGTGAGCGCGGGCCATCACCTCGGGAGCAAGCGATGATCCGCCCATGCCGCAGAGCACAACCCGGGTCACCCCTTGTTCAGAAAGCTCGTCGCGAAGCTGCGACACCTCGGACACCGTCTCAAACATCGCCGCCGGTGGGTTGGTCCAGCCCAGACGGATTGATGCTTCCGACGTCGCCTCCGCACCCCACAGACCCGCCTCTTTGGCGGCTATCCGGGAACAGTATTTGCCCTCGGTCAGTCGCGTGACACGGTCCGTGAATCCGGAATCGGGCTGGTTCACACTGACCGCTGGCTGGGACATCAGGCGTTCTTCAGGGCGTCCTCGACAGTTCCCAGCAAGTCACGCCAGCTGTCGATGAATTTCTGCACGCCCTCCTGCTCGAGAGTCTCCGTGACGTCGCCGTAGGAAATGCCAACCTGGGCAATTCCATCGAGCACACCGGCAGCGTCTTCATAGAAACCTGTCACGCGGTCACCTTCAATGCCGTCTAGCTCTGCGGTGGCCATCAAGGTCTTCTCCGGCATCGTGTTGACGGTGTGCCGAACAGCCAACTCCGTGACATACAGAGTGGGAAGTAATGCGGGATCTTTTACCCCTGTCGAGGCCCAGAGCGGGCGCTGAACGTGCGCTCCTTGCGCGGCGAGAGCTTTCCATCTCTCGGTCGCAAACAGCTCTTCAAAGGCCTGATAGGCGAGTCGAGCGTTCGCTACGCCAGAACGTGACCTGAGCTCTGTCGCTTCTGGAGCGGAAAGTTCGGCAAGCTGCTTGTCGATCTCGGTGTCCACACGAGAGACAAAGAACGAGGCCACAGAGTGCATCGTGGAGAGGTCATGTCCGCGTTCAGCGGCCAATTCGAGCCCAGACATGAACGCCTCGACAACCTCGCGGTAGCGCTCGAGAGAGAAGATTAGGGTCACATTCACGCTGATGCCGCGACCGAGTGCCTCAGTGATGGCCGGCAAGCCCGCCTTGGTCGCTGGAATCTTCACCAGCACGTTGTCACGACCCACACGTTGATGCAGGTCGTCGGCTTGAGCAATGGTGCCGTGTGTGTCGTGGGCAAGCTCCGGACTTACCTCAATCGAGACTCGGCCGTCCACACCGCCCGTGGACTCGAAGAGCGGGCGGAACACATCACAGGCGTCCCGGACATCTGCCACCATCAAGTCAAATACCGTTTCTTCGGCGGTGTGGCCTTTTGCAGCGCTTTCCTCGATAGCAGGCGAGTAGTCGGTTCCGCTGCTAATGGCCTGCTGGAAAATGGTGGGGTTCGTGGTGACACCGACCACGTTGTATGAGTCGATGAGGTGGCTGAGGTTGCCCGTCTTGATTCGCTCCCGGGACAGGTCATCCAGCCAAATCGATACACCGAGGCTGCTCAGATCACTGGTCGCACTCATGAGGCACCTTTCACTGCACGCAGCGAGTCTCGCGCGGCCTCCACCACACGTTCCGACGTGATTCCAAACTTCTGGAAGAGGGTCTTGTAGTCGGCTGACGCGCCGAAGTGTTCAATCGAGACTGAGCGGCCGTGGTCTCCCACATATCCCTTCCAGCCAAGCGACACCCCTGCTTCAACCGACACCCGCGCCCGGACGCCGGGCGGGAGAACGCTGTCTTTGTATGCCTGATCCTGGGCCTCAAACCATTCGATACAGGGCATCGAGACCACCCGGGTAGGCGTGCCTTCGGCCTCTAGCGCTGACTGAGCCTCCAGCGCAAGAGATACCTCCGACCCAGTCGCAATCAGAAGCACCTCCGGGTCCGACGACGCTTCGCTCAGGACATAACCGCCGTTGGCCGTATGTTCAGCTGAAGCGAGCTTCTCTGACCGGTCAAGCACCGGAACGCCCTGCCTGGTAAGCGCAATTCCCGCTGGGCCGTCTTTCTTCTCCAGCATGGTTTTCCACGCCCAGGCCGTCTCGTGGGCGTCAGCGGGTCTCACCACATCAAGTCCTGGAATGGCCCGAAGCGACCACAGCTGCTCGATGGGCTGATGTGTCGGACCGTCTTCGCCGAGTGCCACCGAGTCGTGGGTCCAGACAAAAATGCTCGGCACCTTCATGAGCGCAGCGAGACGAACCGCGGGGCGCATGTAGTCCGAGAAAATCAGGAAGGTCCCGCCAAATGCTCTGGTGGGGCCATGAAGGACAATGCCGTTCACAATCGCGGCCATCGCGTGCTCCCGGATACCAAAGTGCAGTACCCGGCCGTGCGGGTCTGCGCTCCAGTGCGCTGTCGAATGCTCTGCTGGGGCGAACGAAGGCGCTCCCTTGATCGTTGTCACATTGGACTCGGCGAGATCTGCAGATCCACCCCACAACTCGGGCAGCACGGCGGCCAATGCATTAATCACCTGACCAGAGGCAGCACGGGTCGCGAGTGAGTCGGCACCCTCGAAAGTGGGCAGGTGCGGGGTGAGGTCCGGGATCTCACCCGCCATTAACCGTTCAAAGAGTGCGAATCGCTCTGGTTCTCGAGCGGACCAGGCCGCAAAGGATTTTTCCCAGCTGGCGCGGGCTTCGGCCGAGCGCTCTGCAAGGGAGCGGGTGTGAGCGATGACTTCGTCGTCGACCTGGAAGTGGGATTCCGGATCAAAGCCCAGAATCTTCTTGGTTTCGGCGATTTCCTCTGCTCCGATGGCGGCGCCGTGAATGGCACCCGTGTTCATCTTGTGCGGCGATGGCCAACCGATCACGGTTTTCACAATGATGAGGCTGGGCCTGTGAAGGTCTGATTGGGCCTGCCCGATGGCAGCGGAAAGTCCGTCGACGTCCTCGTGGTAGTTCTCCTGAGTCCCGAAGTCCACCGTCTGGACATCCCACCCATAGGCGGCATAGCGGGCCGCAACGTCTTCGGTAAAGGCAATATCCGTGTCGTCTTCGATGGAGATTTGGTTAGCGTCGTAGAGGACAATCAGGCGGCCCAGCTGTTGGTGCCCCGCCAAGGACGCTGCCTCACTGGTGATCCCTTCTTGAATGTCACCGTCACTTGCGATGACGTAGGTGAAGTGATCGAAGGGCGATTCACCATCGGCTGTGTCTGGATCGAACAGCCCTCGTTCAAAACGCTGTGCATAGGCAAATCCGGTTGCGGAGGCAAGGCCTTGACCGAGGGGTCCGGTGGTGATCTCCACACCAGGGGTGTGGCCGTATTCCGGATGTCCGGGAGTAAGCGAGTCCCAGGTGCGAAGCGCTTTGAGATCGTCAAGCTCCAGTCCGCAGCCAGCGAGATAAAGCTGGACATACTGCGTCAACGACGAGTGGCCGGCGGAGAGGATGAAGCGGTCCCGGCCAACCCAGTTCGGATCAGAGGGATCCAGGCGCATCACTTTTTGGTAGAGCAGATACGCGACGGGGGCCAGGCTCATCGCGGTGCCGGGGTGGCCGTTACCGACCTTTTCCACCGCGTCGGCGGCAAGAAGCCGGGCAGTATCTACGGCTTTGCGGTCAAGGTCAGTAAACACAGAGGTCATCGGCGGTCCTTCTGGCTCGTTACGGCTCGTCGTCCTTCACCGGCCTCTACGGTGACCGTTACGGCAACACAGTTTCCCTCACGGGATGAACCTCAGTATAACTGCGCCCTCCCAGACACTCCGGGGCCACTCACCGTAGAATGACCTGCGTCATGAGCACTTCGGTTGGCCCGACTCCCCGCACTCTTCGTGGTCATGACACCCCCGAGAGACAGGGTCCCAGAGGTCGCTTCAGCGCGTATCTTGCGCTCACCAAACCCAGAGTGATTGAGCTTCTGCTGATCACCACCGCCCCGGTCATGTTTCTTGCGGCCGAGGGCGTTCCGAACCTGTGGCTTGTGCTGTTTACTCTCGTGGGCGGTGCGCTGAGCGCCGGAAGCGCCAACGCGTTCAACAGCTACATCGACAGAGATATCGATAAAGACATGTCGAGGACGTCATCACGGCCGCTGGTGACAGGGGAGATTTCCGAGCGACAGGCGTTGGTCTTTGCCTGGACTCTTGGTGTCGGATCGGTGGTGTTGCTCTGGGTCACGACGCACTGGCTGGCGGCGCTGTTGTCTCTCGCGGCGATTCTCTTCTACGTCTTCGTCTACACACTGTGGTTGAAACGCAGAAGTGAGCAGAACATTATTTGGGGCGGTATCGCCGGGTGCTTCCCTGTGTTGATTGGCTGGGCTGCTGTCACTGGAGAGCTGTCCTGGGAAGCATGGATTCTGTTCCTCGTGGTCTTCCTCTGGACTCCTGCCCACTACTGGCCGTTGTCTATGAGATATCAGGATGACTACCGGGGGGTGGGGGTGCCCATGCTCGGAGTGGTGCGTTCAGCTCCAGAAGTCGGCGTCCAAGTCATTCTCTACGCGTGGGCAACGGTGGTCATGTCGCTGATTCTGATCCCGGTGGGCCAGATGGGTCCTCTGTACATCGCCGCAGCGGTGGGAACCGGGGCCTGGTTCATCGTCGAATCACACAGACTCTTTCACCGTGCTGTGGCCGGTGAGGCGGACCTTCGTCCGATGCGCGTATTTCACGCGAGTATTAGCTATTTGTCGCTGCTGTTCGTGTCTGTGGGCGCTGATCCGCTCGTGGCACTGATTCCGGGTCTTCCCGGGTACTAAGCCAGACCGTCACGGTCAACGCCACCAATACCGCGGCGAGGATGAGGTGGATTCCCACCGCGAGCTCGGGCAGACCATTCCGCGCTTGGAAAAGCCCGACGGCAATCTGCACCAGAGTGACACCGAAGAGACCGCTCAGGGCCTTTCGTAGCCGGGAGTCAGAGCGCCCCATGCCCTCTCGGGTGGAGAGAACCAGGGTGACCAACACCAGGGTGAAAAACACGTAGGACGGCCAAGAGTGGAAATGCTGGAGCAACTCGGAATTCAACCCATTCCGTGCAGCACCTCCGTCCCCAGCGTGGGGTCCCGAGCCGGTCGTCAGAACCCCCAAGACAATTGACACACCGAGGACCCCCAGCATGCTGGGAGCCATCCCTCGAATGAGGGGAGAGGCCGATGGGATTCTTGAGGCGGGACCTACCCGGACTCGATAGAGAAGCCACGCGGCAAGCCCCACCAGCAGGGCCGACAGGATGTAGTGCAGCCCCACCACATAGGGGTTCAAATTGGTGAGCACCGTAATTCCACCAATGATGGCCTGGCCAGGAATACCGAGGCCCAGCGCCACGGAGAGTCTGAGAAGTTCTGGACGCTCTGTGCGCATCCGCACGATCATGGCGAACATGCCGATGGCGATGATGATCAAGACAAACGTGAGGAGCCTGTTTCCGAACTCGATTACCCCGTGCAAGCCCATTTCGGGAGTGGAGACAAACGAGTCTTCGGTGCACCTCGGCCAGGTCGGGCAGCCCAAGCCAGACTCCGTGAGTCGTACCGCACCCCCCGTGCCGATAATCAGAATTTGACTGACAAGAGACGCCCAGGCAAAAAACCTCACTCGACGGTCGACGCGGCTGGGGAGCCAATTGGCGAAACGGATGAACACCGACATCGTCGCGTTTTTCCCCCTGGACTAGTAGACTTTTCTCAGCAGGCGACGCCGCCTTTTCACCCGCATTTTCAGCGAGTTCAGCTCCTTCTAAGGACTCTACGAGAGTGTAGTTGAGGGCTCCGAAGAGCCCCTGAGAATGTGGGCCGCAGTCACAGCCCGCAACCACACGGAGGTAGATATGTCAGACGTCTTGCTTGACCGCCCCGAACTTGAGAGCCTCGGCCAATACGAGTTCGGATGGCACGACCCGGACCAAGCTGGGGAAACCGCCAAACGTGGTCTGTCAGAAGACGTCGTTAACGAAATCTCGACTCTGAAAGAAGAGCCCGAGTGGATGCGGGAGCGTCGTCTCAAAGCGCTGAAAATCTTTGACAAGAAGCCCATGCCCTCGTTCGGTGCGGACCTCTCCGGGATTGACTTCGACAACATCAAGTACTTCGTTCGCTCCACTGAGCGCCAGGCCCAGACCTGGGAGGACCTGCCCGAGGACATTCGGAACACCTACGAGCGTCTCGGTATCCCTGAAGCAGAGCGGGCCCGTCTCGTGGCCGGTGTGGCCGCCCAGTACGAGTCCGAGGTGGTGTACCACCAGATTCGTGAGGACTTGGAAGCACAGGGCGTGCTGTTCCTCGACACCGACACTGCACTGAAAGAGCACCCAGAGTTCTTCGAGGAATACTTCGGAACCGTCATCCCGTCGGGAGACAACAAGTTTGCGGCGTTGAACACTGCCGTCTGGTCAGGAGGGTCGTTCGTCTACGTTCCTCCGGGTGTCCACGTCGAGATTCCTCTCCAGGCCTACTTCCGGATCAACACCGAAAACATGGGTCAGTTTGAGCGGACACTGATCATTGCCGATGAAGGCTCCTACGTGCACTACATCGAAGGCTGCACAGCCCCGATTTACTCGTCAGATTCTCTTCACTCCGCGGTGGTGGAAATCATCGTCAAGAAGAACGCTCGGGTCCGCTACACCACCATCCAGAACTGGTCGACAAACGTCTACAACTTGGTCACCAAGCGAGCCGTGGCGCACGAGGGCGCGACCATGGAGTGGATTGATGGGAACCTCGGCTCCAAGGTGACCATGAAGTACCCCTCGGTCTTCCTGGTCGGCGAGGGAGCAAAGGGCGAGACCCTGTCTGTGGCCTTTGCCGGCCCTGGCCAGCACCAGGACGCGGGGGCAAAGATGATCCACATGGCGCCGAACACGACCTCCTCGATTGTCTCGAAGTCGATTGCGCGGGGCGGTGGACGAGCGGGATACCGCGGTGAAGTCCGCGTCGACGATTCCGCGACGCATTCTGCCAACACCGTCCGCTGTGATGCTCTTCTGGTCGACACCATCTCCCGGTCTGACACGTACCCCGCGATCGATATTCGTGTCGATGACGTGGTTTTGGGACACGAGGCGACTGTGTCAAAGGTGAGCGAGGACCAGCTGTTCTACCTCCAGTCGCGCGGGCTCCCCGAAGACGAGGCCATGGCGATGATCGTCCGTGGATTTATCGAGCCGATTGCACGTGAACTCCCCATGGAGTACGCGCTCGAGCTGAACAAATTGATTGAAATGAATATGGAAGGGTCAGTCGGCTAGATGACCTCAGTTGCACCCGACGGGTCGAAGGTAACTCTCGACCCGGCCACCACCCGCGTCGAGAACACTGTTCCCGTTCAAACCCGCTCCGAGCGGTTCCATTCGGTCAACCCGGACGACTTCGCCCCGGTCACTGGACGCGAAGCAGAGTGGCGTCTCAGCCCCGTCAAGGAGCTAACCGCCCTCATCGACGGGCCTTTGGATGGCGGCGACTACCCCATTGAGGTGGACGCCCCCGCCGGCGTCAGTGTGGAATTCGTCGACGCCGATGCCAGTGGTCGGGGAGTGGTTGCAGAGCCTGAGGACAAACTCGCGGCGAATGCGTGGTCACAAGTGTCTCGAGTGCTTAGCATCACCGTGGACGCGGAGGAGACCGCGACCACTCGTGTGGTGCGTAAAGACCTCGGTGCCACACCCCGAGCAGCCCACACCCTCATCACTGTCAACGAGGGATGTCACGGAAGAGTCATCCTCGAGTCCTACGGTGATGCGTTACTTGGAGAAAACCTCGAAGTCGTCCTGCACCCCGGGGCCACGTTGGAGCTGGTGAGCCTGCAGGAGTGGAGCGAGGACTCGATTCACTACGCTTCCCATTTCGGCTCCGTCCACCGCGATGCTGCTTTGACCCATGTCGTGGCGAGTATGGGAGGCCATATCGTCACGGTGAACCCGTCGGTAACGCTGGCAGGCCAAGGCTCGTCAGGCGAGCTCTACGGGGTCTATTTTGCTGACGCGACACAGCACCTCGAGCACCGCGTATATGTGCACCACGAGGGTCCAGACACGATGTCGCGGGTGAGCTACAAAGGCGCCTTGCACGGAAAGGGCGCCCGGACTGTCTGGATTGGTGATGTGCTGATTGGCGCGGACGCCACTGGCACAGACTCGTACGAAGAAAACAGGAATCTGGTGCTTTCTGATGGCACCCGAGCAGATTCGATTCCTAACTTGGAAATTAAGACAGGTGACATTGCTGGAGCCGGGCACGCGAGTGCCACAGGACGCTTCGATGACGAGCACCTGTTCTACCTGCAGTCCAGGGGCATTCCCGAGGTGCAAGCCAGGCGCCTCGTGGTTCAAGGCTTCTTAGGGGCCATTGTTCAGAAGATCACCGATGAGCAGTTGCGCGAGCAGCTTCTGGATCGGGTCAAGCAGAAGCTACGCGATACCGAGGAGTCACAGTGACCGAAGTGTTGGTCTGTCAAGAAGCAGATATCCCCGAAGGGCAGGCGGTGAAAGTCACCATTGACGGTGTTCCTATCGCCCTTGCCAAAGACTCGTCGGGAACTCTCCATGCGCTGGGGGATGTGTGCTCACACGGCGAGATTTCCCTCAGTGAAGGCTTTGTCGAAGACGACACCCTGGAGTGCTGGGCGCACGGCTCCAAGTTTGAGCTCGCCACCGGGAAGCCCCAGAACTTTCCCGCCTTTGAACCCGTCCCTGTCTACAAAATCACCATTAAAGACGGTGCTGTTTATATCGACCCCACCGTCACCGTCGGCGATGCCGACGGAGCCACCGAGACCGCGAAATAGAGGAATCCGATGTCAACTCTGAAAATTGATGACCTGCACGTCACCATCGACACCGAAGCAGGTCCGGTCGAGATTCTGAAGGGCGTTTCTCTGACCCTCAACGAGGGCGAGACCCACGCCATCATGGGCCCAAACGGCTCTGGTAAATCGACTCTCGCCTACACGATTGCCGGTCACCCCCGCTATGAGGTGACTAGTGGCTCCATCACCTTGGACGGCGAAGACGTCTTGGAGATGTCGGTGGACGAGCGTGCCAAGGCTGGCCTGTTCCTGGCCATGCAGTACCCGGTGGAAATCCCCGGTGTCACTGTCACGAACTTCCTCCGGACCGCGAAAACCGCCATCGACGGAAAAGCACCGGCACTCCGCCAATGGGTGGGAGACCTTCGCGGGGCGATGGATTCCCTCAAGATGGACCCCGGTTTCGCGGAGCGAAGCGTCAATGAGGGCTTTTCCGGTGGAGAAAAGAAGCGCCACGAAATCATGCAGCTACAGGTGTTGAAGCCGAAATTCGCGGTGCTCGACGAGACTGACTCCGGTCTCGATGTGGACGCTCTCAAAGTCGTCGCCCAGGGTGTCAACGAAGCCAAAGACGCGACTGGTCTCGGTGTGCTGTTAATCACCCACTACACACGGATCCTCCGTTACATCACTCCGGATTTTGTGCACGTCATCGTGGCGGGTCGAATCGCCGAAGAGGGTGGACCAGAATTGGCCGAAAGGCTCGAAGATGAAGGGTACGACCGGTATCTGACGGGAGCGGAGGCGAAGTAAATGGGCACCATCACCCTCGACGACCAGAAGTTCGACCAGGTTCAGGAGTCATTGAAAGACGTCATTGACCCCGAATTGGGTGTGAACATTGTCGATTTGGGGCTGATTTATGACTTGTCGTGGGATGACGAAGAGGACGCCCTCATCATCAGCATGACCCTGACCTCCGCCGGGTGCCCCCTGACTGACGTGATTGAAGAGGAAATCTCTAAAGCCCTTGACGGGGTGGCGGAGCGTTTTCGGATCAACTGGGTGTGGATGCCGCCGTGGGGTCCCGAGCGCATCACCACCGACGGGCGCGACATGATGCGCGCACTCGGCTTTAACCTCTAGACGCTTCGGCCTGATCGAGCAGGGCATCCTCAATGTCCTGGTCACTCGGACGCTCTCTGCGAGTCGCGGGAGTGCCATCCTGTCCCCGCTTGTAATCCTCTCTCACGAGATAGCCCCAGGCGATAAAGCCCAAGAGCCCGAAAAGGAACCACTGGAAGGTGTAGCTCAGGTGGGGGCCTTCGTCGAGTGCGGGACGAGGCTGCAATACCGGCGTTGGCGTCACCCTAGGTTGCTCACTCATCAGAGACAGATAGGCACGCGTGTCAACGGCAATTCCTGTGGCCTGTTCCACCCGCTCCAGGTTGATGGTCGCGAGTTGCCCCTCCGGGGCAGTTCGGCCTGAAATATCGGGCTCGCCCGGCAACAGTCGGCCGGTGACCGTTACCGTGCCTTCTGGTGCTCGGGGAACCTCATCGGGAAAGTCCTGTGCCTCACCGGTGGGCACCCAGCCCCGATTGACCAACACAGCTTCACCATTCGCGCCAACCAGCGGGACAACGACTTCAAATCCCACCGCACCGCCGCGGGGCCTCGTTCTGACGAGCAACTGTTCCTCGACGGCATAGGTGCCCTCAAAGACAACCGGTCGCCAGCGCAGATCATCGCTCCACAACGTCCCGTCACCGAGCAGATCACCAAAGGCCACAGGCGTCTGGTCGAAGTTTGTTTCGATTCGTTCGATTTCGGCCACCGCCTGACCCCGTCTGTCCCACTGCCACAGGCCAAACATTGTGGTGATGGCAGCGAAGAGGACCGCGACACCTAAACCAGAAAGCCACTTGGCGGTGAAAGCGTGGCGAAAGATGCTCATGTCGTCGACCCCAGTGGCCGTGTGCTCACAGGGAAGTTTCGTGCTCCGAGGTAATCAACAAAGAAGTCCTGATGTGCCGGACACGAGGCCCAGACCTTCTCGCGATTCTCGTCGTGAATCCGTGGGTTTCTCCACACGATATGCACGTTGGCCGGCTCCGAACATCCTTTCCGAGAGCAAATAAGGCCATCCGGGCCCTCTGCTCCAAGCACTAGGACTGCGGGGGAGAGTAGGGGACGACCTGGCCCGGGCGGTACACCTCGAGATCACTCTCACTCTTTGTCACCTGGTTGGCTACCACCACTGCCAGGTAGGGCAGAAGAATGGCCCCGATCGCGGGAAGAAGCAACCACCAGCCGGGGGCCACGAAACACAGGCCAATGCAAACCAGGCGAATGCCCATCGCCACCGAATATTTGACCATTCGGCCGCGACGTTCGCTCTCCGGCGACTGCTGGAGAGAGGTGACGGTGTGCACAGTGCTCATTGCCCTCCATGGTAGGTCGCTTGGCTCCACATATGCTTGAGGACTATGACCGAATCACGCGTGGTGTTAATCACCGGGGGCAATCGGGGCATCGGCTATGCCATCGCGGAGGAATTTATCCGCTCCGGTTATTCAGTCGCCGTCACCGCCCGGAGCGGTTCCGGCCCGGACGGAAGCCTGACGGTCACTGCTGATGTCACCGACAGCGACAGCCTTGACGCTGCATTGGCGCAGGTGGAGGCGGAACTGGGGCCAGTGGAAATCCTCGTGGCAAACGCCGGTATCACCCGTGACACGTTGTTGATGCGCATGAGCGACGACGATTTTGAAGAGGTCATCAACACCAATCTCACCGGAGTCTTCCGGGTGGTCAAGCGTGCGATTAAGGGCATGGTGAAGGCGCGATTTGGTCGAGTCATTCTGATCTCCAGCGTGGTGGGGCTCTACGGTTCAGCGGGGCAAACCAACTACTCCGCGGCGAAGGCTGGGCTTGTGGGATTTGCCCGGTCCCTGACCCGTGAACTAGCTGGCAGAGGAATCACCACCAATGTGGTGGCTCCAGGGTTTATCAATACCGACATGACCGCTGCTCTTCCCGAAGAACAGCAGGAGCGCTACAAGGAGGCAATTCCGGCAGGACGTTTTGCCGAGCCCGAAGAAGTGGCTCGGGTTGTTCGCTGGCTAGCCTCCGACGAGGCTGCCTACATTTCTGGTGCGGTGGTTCCCGTCGACGGCGGTTTAGGAATGGGCCACTAACCCCGCGTCATACCCAACAGGGTGAGGACCTGGGAGAGGTCCCTCTCGGTAATCGTGTGGTCGACCACCGCCTGAACAGCGCGCTTTGCGCAAAACCCAACCGACACTCCCGCGCTTTGCAGCATTGGAATGTCGTTGGCGCCGTCGCCGATTGCGACGGTATGCGGAGTCTGAAAACCCCACTGTGAAGCCCACTGTGCAAGAGCATCCTTCTTGGCAGCACCATCAACAATCGCCCCATCAATACCGCCCGTAAGCCGTCCGGACTCGATCACGAAACGGTTCGCTCGCCAATCGTCGAGGCCCACTTCTCTCGCCAGGGGGTCTACCAGCTCGTGAAACCCTCCTGACACTGCGCAGACCTTGCCGCCCGCTTCCTGCACAGCCGAGACCAGTTCGTGTGCGCCAGGGGTGATGCTGAGCGAGCTGGCGGCCTCGGCGAGGACGTCCTGGCTCACACCCGCAAGCAGTGCCACCCGCTCTGTGAGGCTTTGCACAAAGTCGATTTCCCCCCGCATCGCCCGTTCTGTCACCGAGGCAATGCGGGCACCCGTCTCCTGGTCAACCGCCCGGGCAATCTCATCGAGGCCTTCTTCGTTGATCAGAGTGGAATCAACGTCTAAGACCACCAAAAACCGGTGGTCAGTGCTCACGCGACGACCAGCCCCTTGGCGACGACCGTGATGCCTGATTCCGTCACGGTAAAGCCCCTAGAGAGGTCTTGCTGGCGATCAATACCGACAGTGGCACCAGGAACCACGGTGACCCACTTATCAAGAATTGCTCGGTGCACCGTTGCTCCGGCTCCTACCTCGACGTGCTCAAACAACACCGAATCGGTCACGGTGGCATCTGCCTCGATAGACGTCCACTGACCAAGCACGCTTCCCTTCACATTTCCGCCCTGAACCAGACTGCCGAGGGCAACGAGCGATTCACTGACATCACCCACCTGCCCTCCGGACCCTGCGGTGAATTTTGCCGGGGGAGTGTTCCACTGTTGGGTATAGATCGGCCAGTCGTTGTTGTAGAGGTTGAAGGGTGGCTCGTGGCGAATTAAGTCCATATGGGCGTCGTAGAAAGAATCCAACGTCCCCACATCGCGCCAATAGAGATGGTCAGCGGGCGTCGCTCCGGGGACAGAGTTGTCCGTCATGTCGTAGGCAAAGGCCTCACCTCGCTCCACGAAGGCCGGGATGATGTCGCCACCCATGTCATGGTCGGACTCATCAAGCTCAGCGTCGTCGATGACTGCCTGCATGAGGGCGCCGGCGTCGAAGACGTAGTTCCCCATTGACACCAGCACTTCATCCGGCGACTCGGCGAGACCCTCTGCTGTGGCGGGCTTCTCCAAGAACTCTCGGACTTTGCCAGGAGTTTTCGGATCCAGGTCAATCACACCGAACTGATTGGCAAGTTCTTTGGGCTGCCTAATCGCCGCAACCGTCGCGGACGCACCCGACGCACGGTGCTGCTCAATCATCTGGTCGAAGTCCATCCGATACACGTGGTCGGCGCCAACCACCACGACGATGTCGGGGCTCTCATCTCGAATGAGATTCAAACTCTGATAGATCGCGTCAGCAGAACCTGCAAACCATCTCTTGCCGAGCCTCTGCTGGGCAGGAGCAGAGGCTACATAGGCGTTCAACATGCCCGATAGTCGCCAGGTTTGAGAAACGTGTCGGTCGAGGGAATGAGATTTGTACTGGGTCAAACACACAATCTGGCGAAGACCCGAGTTAATCAGGTTGGAAATGGCGAAGTCGACCAGGCGGTATTGCCCGGCAAAGGGAACAGCAGGCTTCGCCCGATCTTTGGTGAGCGGCATCAGCCGTTTCCCCTCGCCACCGGCGAGAACAATGCCGAATATCTTCGGGCCTGCCATACCCCCAGGGTAGGCGATGGAGCTATCAAACCGGGCAACTACAGGGCAGTAGGCTGAGAGCAATGTCCACAGTTGCCTCTTTGCAGTCGGTTGGTGTCACCAGAAACGGCCGCGAACTCTTGAGCGACATCAACTGGACTATTGATTCTCAGGACCGGTGGGTCATCCTCGGGCCAAATGGTGCGGGAAAAACCACGCTCTTGACCTTGTTGGCCTCTCTCATGCACCCCACCACCGGGGAGTTGATGGTGCTCGATGAACAGGTGGGGAAAACAGACGTCTTCGAGCTTCGCCCCCGAGTGGGCTTTGCGTCTAGCGCCATGGCCAAGCGCCTGCCCCGCTCAGAGACGGTCCGAGATGCGGTCCTCACTGCTGCCCAGGCGGTGACTGGCCGGTGGCGTGAGGAATACGACGATATTGATATCAGGCGGGCAGAACGGGTCCTCGGAGAGTGGAATCTCGGTGAACTCGCCGATCGCACGGTCGGCACCCTGTCCGACGGTGAGCTAAAGCGCGTGCAGATTGCCCGGTCGGTGATGACCGACCCCGAACTTCTCTTGCTCGACGAACCCGCCGGAAGTCTCGATTTAGGGGGACGGGAAGGAGTTATTGCGCTTCTCGATCAGTTCGCCGCCTGGGAAGGCGCGCCGGCGATGGTGATGGTGACACACCACGTCGAGGAGATTCCACCGTCCTTTACTCACGTTCTTCTGCTCCATGAGGGTCACGTCTATGGTCAGGGCCCTTTGGACGAATGGATCACCAGCGAGCACCTCACCAGTGTCTTTGACACCCCGCTCACGGTGACCCGCCAAGACGGGCGCTTTCAGGCTCGCTTAGCCTCCTAAAGCCTGGTAGTCTTAGCGGTTGGTCCGCGCATCACAGAGTGAGGAAATTGCGATGAAAGCTGATATTCACCCCGACTACCACCCGGTGGTGTTTCGCGACCTCACGTCCGGTGAGTCTTTCTTGACTCGCTCGACGGCCACGAGCGAGTCCACTGTCGAGTGGGAAGACGGCAACACCTACCCAGTGATTGACGTGGAAATCTCCAGTGCCTCGCACCCGTTCTACACCGGTAAGCAGCGCATTCTTGACTCGGCTGGACGTGTTGAGAAGTTCAACAAGCGCTTCAAGAACTTCGGCGGCTAGAGACCCTCATCCAGCGGCCAGGCGCCGCTGACACCGGTCGCGGGACGCCCCTTCGATTCCAAGAACCGCCGAAAGCTCTCTGCCCACTTAAACGCCCAGTCGACCTGGTTGTCGTGGAGTTTTTGCAGGTCCTCGGTCTCCGCGGGAAATGCCCCAGCGATAGCCCGTGCGACGAGACCGGCGGTCACCGCATCTCCTTCGGCGTTATGCGCGGCCGGATTGGTGATGCCGTAGTGGAGGCTCACCATGTCAAGAGTCCGTTTGCCTCGCCGATAGGGATCGAGGGCGCGGTCAATCACTAGGGGGTCCACAATCGGGCGGGGATTATCCAAGGGGGTATGCCCGTGACGCTCTGCCTCCCGGTGGGTTAACGACAGGTCGTAGCTCGCGTTAAACGCGACGAGAGGAAGTCCTCTGGACAACACGTCGGCTAGAGCATCGACTACTTCACCCACGACCTCCCTGGCCGGTCGCCCCTGCTCCTGCGCCATCTGAGTAGACACACCGTGAACTTGAGTAGCTCGGGGAGGAATCACTATCCCCGGGTCAGCAAGCCACTGATGGGACTCTGTCACTGCACCGGTGGAGTCGATGACACCGATAAAGGCGGTGACGATGCGGTCGTCTCTGGTGGAGAGGCCCGTGGTCTCGGTGTCAAACACCGCGAGTGTGTCAGACCAGTGCGCCATCGCCCAAGACTAACCAGCCTCGAGAGTGGCCTGTGGGATTACTCCACGGCGAGCCAGTAAAAGCCCTGGGTTCCTAACGTCAGCGTCACCGTGTTCTTCCCAGAGATATCCGGGAACACCGAACCACCAAAAATGTCGCGCAAGTGTTTTCCACGAACACTCTCTGGGATCGACACTGTCACCGTGGTGGGGTGGTGGGCGAAGCTGAAGACACACAGCACTGTTTCCGGTGTTTCACCTGGGCGGCACTGATCAGCCCCGAGGGTCCGCACGAAGGCCAATACCGACTGGTTATCGGTAAGGCAGGTGTCATAGCCTCCGACACCCAAGACTGGGTGGGATCTGCGCACATGCAACAGCTGCCGCACAAAATGCAGAAACGATCTCGACTGGGCAAGAGCGGTTTCGACGTTGATCGAGCTGTAGTGGTAGCCAAGCGATTGAATGACCGGTAAGTACAGTTTTCCGGGGTCGGCAGTCGAGAACCCAGCGTTTCGGTCTGGTGTCCACTGCATGGGGGTTCTAGAGGCGTCTCGGTCCTGGAGCCAAATGTTGTCGCCCATGCCGATTTCATCCCCGTAGTAGAGAAAGGGTGACCCCGGAAGGGCCATCAACAGCGCGTAAGCCAGTTCCATTTCATGGCGAGAGTTATCGAGGAGGGTCGCGAGACGGCGACGGATTCCATCATTAATGCGCATCCTGGGGTCGTAGGCGTACCAGCCATAGAGCGCTTGTCGTTCCTCGTCGGTCACCATTTCCAGGGTGAGTTCGTCGTGGTTACGCAAGAACACGGCCCAACTCGCCGCACCGGGAACGTCTTTGGTCTCGTTCAGGGTTTCGATGAGCGGCGCCACGAGCTGGCTGCGAAGCGCGTAGAACAGCCTTGGCATCACCGGGAAGTGGAAGGCCATGTGGCACTCAGGGGCTTCTTCTGAGCCGAAATACTCGGCCACTTCCTGTGGTTGCTGATTAGCCTCGGCGATGAGCACCTTGCCCGGATACTCCTTATCGATCATTGCCCTCAAGGAAGCAATGAAATCGTGAGTTTCAGGCTCTGACTCGCCAAGACCTTCGTCTGACTCGTAGAGATAGGGCACGGCGTCGAGCCGGAACCCGTCGACACCCAAATCCAGCCAAAATCTGGCGACGTCGAAGATTTCGTCGTGAACAGCTGGATTCCCGTAGTTCAAATCGGGTTGGTGGGAGAAAAAACGGTGGAAGTAGAACTGTCGTCGCTCGGCATCAAATGCCCAGTTTGAGTCTTCAGTGTCGTTAAAGATGATTCGAATGTCAGTCCAGAGATCATCGGTGTCGGACCAGACGTAGTAGTCGCCGTAGGGGCCGTGGGGGTCTGTCCGGGACTTTTCAAACCATTCGTGCTGATCCGAGGTGTGGTTCACCACCAGATCAATCACGATTCGCATATTCCGTTGGTGTGCCTGGGTCACCAGTTCACGGAAGTCATCCAACGTGCCATATTCCGGGAGGACAGAGCGGTAATCCTGAACGTCGTAGCCGCCGTCGAGCAGGGGAGAGGCGTAGAACGGGGGCAGCCAGAGAGCGTCCACACCCAACCATTCGAGGTAATCAAGCTTGGAGATGAGGCCTTGAAAATCACCCACGCCGTCGCCGTCAGAGTCGGCAAAACTGCGGACCATGACTTCATAGAAGATCGCCCGGCGATACCACTGGGGGTCGTGCTGTAAACCGGGTTGCCCCATGGGGACCGTAAAGCTCACGGCACACCAGTCTTTCTGTGCGGTTGTGGGTAGGACGAGTCTAAAACCTCAGCTGACTCGCGCAATGTCGGCGGAAGCCAGTTCGCTGAGGCGATTGGGGCTTATCGGGAAGACCGCGTCGGCAGACCCTGCCGCTGCCCACAGCGTCTCCAGAGCAAAGAAATCCTCGTCCATCACGGTCCGGAGGGGAGTGGGGTGGCCGAAGGGCGGGACGCCGCCAATGGACCAGCCGGTCGCGTTTTTCACCTCATCTGCCGTTGCTTTTCGGCAGGAGCTGCCGAGAAAGGTCTCGAGTGTCGACATGTCCGCCATGTTTGCCCCCGACACGAGTACCAGGACTGCTGTGTCTGCGATAAATACAAGGGACTTCACGATGGCGGCGAGTGGTGCGCCAACAGCGTCTGCCGCTTCCTGGGCCGTGTGGGTCGACTGCGGAACCTGCTGAATCTGAAGGTCCAAGTGAGCTGTTGCCTCACGGAAACGCTCAACACCAGAGGCCATCAGGACACCGGGCTTCTGGCTTCGTCGGGGTTTTGTTCGCTGAAATCTTCGGTCCCGAGCGTGCGGGCAATCGTCTCCATGGGGTCATCAAACTCGACCAACTCAATTCCTTGAGGGGTGTGCTGGAACGAGTGAATGGAGCAGTTTCGAATCGGCTCGTTGTAGCGTCCGGGAGCTGCGTATTCCACGACGCTACGAATCACTCCGCCGTGGGTCACCGCAATGATGTCGGCATCGGGATGCCTAATCGACATGTCGCTTAGGGCTCGCAACACTCGCTTTTGCACGGCTTCACGCTCTTCGCGGCCAGGCACCGGGGTGTCACCCGGAAAGCGAGCGTCGAGGTCTTCTCGCGTGGCGCCCTCGGCCTCGCCGTAGTGACGCTCCACAATTCCCTCCACGGGAAGAGGCAATGGCATTCGGAGGCGTCTGGCGATGATTGTCGCGGTCTCCATAGCCCTGCTCAGTGGGCTTGCCACAATCAAATCAAAGGAGTGCCGGGACAGGACCGCACCTGCTTTTCTTGCCTGGGTGCGCCCGGTGTCGTTTAACGGAATATCGCTCGATCCTTGAATCCGGTGGATTCTGTTCCATTCGGTTTCGCCGTGGCGCACCAAAAAAAATCGCGTCATGTCTTACTCCAGAACCAGCGGGTTAAGCGACGGAGGCCCGAACAAGGTGAGACAGCGCAGAGAGCGTCTCTGATGTTCCGCCTTCAATTCTGACAGTGGCCACCGAATCTGCCTTGGTAGGACCACGGTTAATCACCACAATCGGCATCTTTCGCTTCTGAGCGTGAGTCACAAAGCGCATTCCCGTATTCACTACGAGGGAGGATCCGGCAATCACCAGCGCATCGGACTGATCCAACAGCGCTTTGGCGTGGGTAAACACGGAGGGGGGAACAAATTCCCCAAAAAACACGACCTCTGGCTTTAGCGTCCCCTGACACACATCGCACTGCGGAATCTGGAAGGGCGTAGCCGGATCAATCTCGACGTCACCGTCCGGGCGGATGTCGTCGGGGTTTACTGACTCCAGAAACCCCGGGTTCTGCTCCGCCATCTGCTGCTCGACAGCCGCACGGGTGAACGATTGTCCGCAATCCAGACAGCGCACCCGATCGAGACGCCCGTGGAGGTCAATGACTCGCTTCGACCCGGCGTCGTGGTGCAGGCCGTCGACGTTTTGGGTGATAACGCCGGTTGCCCAGCCGTCTGCTTCAAATCCCGCAATCGCGTGGTGTCCGTCATTGGGTGAGGCGCGGTGAAAACGCGACCACCCGACGTGTGCCCCCATCCAGTAGCGGCGACGCCGTTCCAGGGATCCGGTGAATTCGTGAAAACTCATGGGGTGATTTTTTGGCGCACCCTCGCCGCGATAATCAGGAATACCCGAGTCTGTGCTGATTCCCGCACCCGTCAGGACCGCAAATCGGCGACCCTCGAGGACGTTTGCCGCGTGCTCAGGAGTGTGTCCGGTGGGAGGAACGACACGCGACAGGGGAGCAAGAAGTGACATCTGAGCCCTCCTGATCGTGTGTTCGGACTGTGTCAGCCTAGGTGTGGTTTCTTACGAACATGTTTCGGCGAGCCGTGAACTACTGGAAGTTCCTCGCGGTCACGGGGACGTTCACCGCCAATTGGCTCGCTCCGTCAGCCACCAGTGACATCACGCCTTCGTCGCTTCGCTGCAGTGTTCCGCGGACAATCAGAGCAGCAGAATGGCGCAGCAGGAGACGATAGCGACGCCAGAGGCCTTTGCTGCAGACCACGTTGACAAGTCCAAATTCATCTTCGAGGTTGAGAAATGTCACGCCCTGCGCAGTGGACGGTCGTTGTCGGTGGGTGACCAGACCAGCGAGCCACACTCTCCTGTCCAGATCGTGGACACGGAGATCCTGACTGGATGACACACCCTGCTCTGTCAACCATTGACGCAGATGGGCAAGGGGATGGTCACCGGGCGAAATGGCGGTGGCAATTCGATCAGAGTGCATCACCTCCCACTCCGTCATCTGCTCAAAAAGCGGCGTCTCCACACTCTGATGAGTGCCCTCCAGGAACTCCGGTTGCGCAGTGTGGGCAGAACCAGACAGCCACAATGCTTCTCGGCGACTGAGGCCTAAATCATCGAGTGCCCCGGCTGTGGAGAGAGCCTCGAGGTGGGTATCGCGAAGCCCCACACGACGTGAGAGGTCATAAATATCCCGGAAATACCCTCCCCGTTGTCTTTCCTGACAAATCGCCTCAGCAGTATCGGCGCCAATATCTTTGATGCCCGCAAGCCCCTGTCTTACTGCCAGTTCCCCATCACGGCGGTGTTCGGCGCTTCGATCGGGAGCAGTCGGATCAAACTCACCCGGTGGCTCATGGGTGAACTGCAGACACTGATCCATACCGGTTGGGGTCGGTGTGTTCTCGTCTAGGGGCTCCAGAGAGGCCTCGGCGGCTGAGCGTTGAATACAGGGGCGTCTGACCTCTACGCCGTGACGCTCCGCGTCAGAGACAAGAGTGGCGGGGGAGTAGAAGCCCATCGGCCACGCGCGGAGCATCCCTGTGAGGTAACAGGCGGGGTAGTGGAGTTTCAGCCACGACGAGGCGTAGACCAGCAGGGCAAAACTCAAGGAATGGCTTTCGGCAAAACCAAAACCGGCAAAGGCTTGAATCGTCCGATAGATCCGGTCCGCATCCTCACCAACCAGGCCGTTTTCTGCCATTCCCTCATAGAGGGTCTGACGGACTGATTCGATTCGCTCCAGGCCACGCTTGGACCCCATCGCCCGGCGTAACACATCGGCGTCCTCTCCGGTGCATCCCCCAATCGCCATCGCCATTTGCATGATCTGCTCTTGGAACACCGGGATGCCGAGTGTCCGCTTCAACGGCGCTTCGAGCTTGGGGTGGAGGTAGGTCACTGGCTCCTGACCGGCTTTTCGTCGCACAAACGGATGCACCGCACCGCCCTGAATGGGCCCGGGCCGGATCATCGCAATCTGGATGGCCAAGTCATAAAACCGCCGGGGCTGCAGGCGCGGCAAGAGAGCCATTTGGGCACGTGATTCCACTTGGAACACGCCAATGGAATCGGCCCGGCAGAGCATGTCGTAGACCCCGGGCTCGTCACGAGGAATCGTGGCGAGCTCCCACTGCTCTCCCAACTCGTCGCTGGCCAGCGTGAGGGTGTGTTGGATGGCTTCCAAAATGCCAAGACCCAGAAGGTCAAACTTGACTAAGCCCATCCATTCGCAGTCGTCCTTATCCCACTGCAGCACTGTTCGGTTTTCCATCCGAGCGTGTTCAATCGGGACGACTTCACCAATGGGCCTGTCGGTCAACACCATGCCGCCGGGGTGGATGCCGAGGTGTCGAGGCAAAGTGAGCGTCTGTGTGGCGAGCTCCACGACTGCGTCCGGCAGGCTTTCAGCGTCTGATTCGCTCAGTGCTCCGCGGCGTTCCACCTGTTTGGCAAAAGCGTCTTGCTGACCCGGGCTATAGCCCAATGCCCTGGACATATCGCGGACCGCGTTTTTGGCCCGGTACTCGATAACCGTGGCCACCAGCGCGGCGTTATGGCGGCCGTAGCGGGAATACACGTACTGAATAACTTCTTCCCGGCGGTGAGCGTCGAAATCCACATCAATATCGGGTTCTTCGTCACGGAGCGCGGAGAGGAAGCGCTCGAAAGGAAGGTCGTAGTGAATCGAATCCACCGCCGTAATATCCAGCAGATAGCAAACCGCCGAGTTGGCTGCTGAGCCGCGTCCTTGGCAGAGAATGGAGCGGGCCCGGGCCCACTGGACAATGTCGTGGACAATCAGGAAATAGCCGGCAAACCCTTTTTTCTCAATGAGGGCTAGTTCACGCTCGATCCGGTCATAGACCGCCTGATCAGCGTCTGGATAGCGCCGCGGAATGGCTTCGGAGACAAGCCATCGAAGATAGCTGTCGGAGGTGTGCCCTTCGGGGACCATCGACAGCGGGAGGTCGGGGGCAACTTTTTTCAGCGAAAAAGACAACTCGCGACCGAGCCTGGCTGCCGTGGGGACGGCACCTGGGAAGCGTTCAAAACGAGCAAGTTGGGCTGCTCCGGAGCGTAAAAAAGCACTGGGCGCAGCTGGCAGATGCCCGCGTATCTGATCGAGTGAGCGTCTCGATCGCACGGCGGCCATGGCCTGGGCCAGTTTGTGCTCGGCAGCAGTGGCGTAGTGCACCACTCCGGTGGCGAGTGTGGGCAGGCCGCGCTCCAGCGCGAGGGTCTGCAGGATGTCGTTGTGGGTGGAATCAAGTGGGTGGTGAAAATCAAATAACTCCACGGCCACACTGTCTGGCCCAAACCGGTCCACTAAGTGACCGAGTTGCTGGCGGGCCTGGTCCACCTGCCCTGCGGAGGGAACAGATGGCCCCTGGAGGGACTGTCGCACCATCCCTTTTCGACACCCGGTGAGGATCATCCATTCGTCACCGGCCCGTTCAGCTAGTTCGTCGAGGTCGTAGGCGGCTTCTCCTTTTTCTCCCGAGGCCAAATGTGAATCGGTGAGAGCTTTGGCGAGCCGGTGATAGCCCTCCGGGCTTTTGGCGAGGACCAAAAGATGCGGCCCGGGAGGGTCTGCCACGTCGGTGCGCTGAATCCGGGGAGCAAGAGACAACTCCGCACCAAAAACCGTCGGCATCTGATGGGCCTGGGCCGCTTCAGCAAAGCGAACGATGCCGTAGAGGCCGTCGTGGTCGGTAATGGCGAGTGCGCTCAGACGCAACCGGGAAGCTTCGGCGACGAGTGCCTCGGGAGACGACACCCCGTCAAGAAAGCTAAAACTGCTGTGCACGTGCAATTCGGCGTAGTCGACACGCTCCTCATCGGGAGGAGGCTGGGGTGCTGGCGGTTGATAGGGGGCTCGATAATTCGACCACGCAGGCGAATCACCAGGGCCTGCTCCCACCGGGGGAGTACTTCCTGGGCGGGTGGCCTCAGTGAGCTGTTTTTCGAGCTCAGACCAGGGAATAGGTGGGTTATTCCAGGCCATTAGTCGTAGCGTGCCTCTAATTGCCAGGTCTGTGCGATGTTGTCGTGGCTGACGAGCCAGCCCACCCCGTCACGGTCGAGCAATTGCAATCTGGAGCGATCAGCAGAAGCTTTTTTATCCCACCAGCTCTCCACGACCGGCCACGGACCAGCCCACGAAACCACTGGGCGTGATCGTTCACCAGCGACTAGCCAAGCGGGCTCACCGCTGACGTGACCGCCGTCTCCCGCCAGGCGTAGTAACTGACCGTTTTGATCACACACCTGCACGCGATGAGGAGGGTGGAACACCGTGGCCGGCAGAGGTGGGGGAATCTGACCAGGCCAGGTGGGATGTTCCTCGTCGCTATCAATTGTGGGGCTCGGCTCGTCGACGCCCCAGGGAATAGTTCGTTCCCGCTCGGAGAAACGGTGACCGTGGCCGAGTACGGGGCGTGTCATCTTTTCGTGACCCAAGGTGGATTGGAGCTGTGCAACGGTGTGCTCCACGCGACGATCAGCGTCTGTGTGTCCCCACAGTCCCGGTTCGTGTCCGGTGACAGCATCCGGGTGTAGCGCTTGGAACAGCACTGCGGTGACGCCACCGTCGTGGTAGTCCTCTGCGTCGGTGGAAGCGAGTGACTCCCACTGCCAACGCACTCGATTGACTAAGTCAGAAGCCGTGAAATAGCGGGGGTGTCGCCAGTCTCTGGACGATGTGCGGCCGTCATCATCAGTCAGGACAATCCGGACCGCCGTACACACCGCGTGCTGGTGAAGGAGGCCTTGAAGAAATGATTCGGCGGTGTCTTTCACCGCAAAACTGAGGCCATCTGCCCGGGTGATTGGTTCTTCACTACGCCACGTCGCGTCAGTACCCGGAGGAATATCACTCAGTAGGAGAGCACGAGGATCTGTGCCGGAGACACACGAGTGAAGCACAGCGGTGTCTGGTCCAAAACGATCCCTCACGTGATCGGCAGATAACGCAGCAAAATCACCCAGAGTGCTCACTCCCAGTCGCTCCAGAAGCGACACCCGCTCGGGGTCATCCAGGAATCGAATGGGCAGTGGCGCGAGGAATGAAGCGTCACCCCCTGGTTCCACCACGCATACAGGCTGCTCTTGGCTAGTGCCGTGACGGGCGGCGTGGGTGGCGGCAAAGAGACTGTCGGCTACCCCGACGCGCGCAGAGAAGGGGATAGGACCTTCAGAGATTCTCGCTCGTAAGACGGCAGCAGCCTGTTCTTCGGAGCCGTAAAACCGGGCGAGACCTCGTGCGGTTGCACATAGGACACCGGGTTCAATCACACTGACCCGGGCCAGAGTGTCAGACAGATGGACAAGGACGTCTTCCCACAGGCGCTGATCGCGCTCTGGCGAATACGGAACAACCTGGAGGTGGGGGCAAGACACTTGGGCGTCACGGACACGTTGGCGCGGAAAAACTCCAGCTGTTCGTGCCGAGGGGGAGCAACTCTGAATTTCTCCATGTGCCGCCACCGCCAGAGGTGCCTGTGGCGTGCTCTCGGTGTGCTCATCGGCCAGCGCCGCCACAATCGACCAATCGGGGCAAGTCAAGACCACCACACGAGCAGACACGCGACTCACCCGGCCACTTGTTGGAGCTGGGCTGTCTCTGCAGCAGTGTCTGTGGACGTTCCGGGGCTAAGTAATTGAACAGGGGCGAGTTCAGCACTGTGAAGCCCCTCAGCAGAAATCACCGCGTGGATTCGTCTTGGTGTGACGGAGCGTTTGTGGTGGTGGGCAATTGTGAGGTGTTGGGTGTGTAGGACGCCTGCTCCCCGGTCGACTCCCTCCCACCGGCACTGTTCCACCACGAGACGGCCATCGTGCCCGGGCCACTGCCCGTTCACCAGAAGTGTGCTGCCGCGTTCACGGAGTCTCGCGTGCAATCTTTCACGCTGTGACACGGCGGGGAGGGGACCGGGTGGGCTCACCACCACAACAGAGACGGCGTCTGCCAGTGAACTGGCGATGTGAAACCAGTGGGCACCGGGGTTTTTGACGACAATGAGCCGGTCAAGGTCGACTCCGAGATCAGCTGCTGCCTGGAAACCAAGGTGTCCGAGACCAACAAGCGCGCTCCAATGGCCGTGCCGACTGGGTCCTGCCAATAGTGACCAGAGCAGGGAATAGCCGCCGTGGAGTTCATAGCTCGCGCCTCGGCGTATTCCGCCGCCAGAAAAGAGCCCCTGGACAGTGGGATGGCTCGGCAGAGTGGGATGGTCGATCTGGGGGGATTCCAGGCGACTAATTTTCTGCTTCAGGGCACGAAGTTGTTCCTGTCTCGCAGTGGACTCGGGGGACAGGGTGAGGGGAATCACAGTGCCATGTTCGAACATATGTTCGATTATGTCAATGTCCACTGACACGCAACTGAAGAAGTTATCCCCAGGACGACAAAGGGGGCCTCACACCAGCCGTGTGAGACCCCAAGGATTCTCGTGCGCGAGGGGGGACTTGAACCCCCACGCCCTATAGTCGGGCACTAGCACCTCAAGCTAGCGCGTCTACCAATTCCGCCACCCGCGCGCAGGACACCGAATCCGTGAACCGAGAAGACATTACCACTAAACATTCGGCCTAACCGGGCCTGTTCACCCAACGCAGTAGCGTGGAGACGGTGCGGCGAAAGGCGGGGGACCAGTGAGCATCTGGGACGCAATCATCTTGGGAATTCTCCAAGGCCTCACCGAATTCCTGCCCATCTCCTCCAGCGCACATCTTCGGATTGCCGGCGAATTTCTTCCCGCCGCCACTGACCCCGGAGCCACGTTCACGGCAATCACTCAAATTGGCACCGAAATTGCGGTCGTCATCTATTTCTGGAAAGACATCACCGGGATTCTCTCCGCCTGGTTCCGCCACACCTTCCGTCCATCAGCACGACAAATCCTGAGCCCTGAGGAACGCCAACAGGTGCGCTTGGGCTGGCTGATTGTGCTGGGAACCCTTCCCATCGTGATTGTCGGCTACACCGCACAAAGTGTGATCCGGGACGCCTTCCGGTCTCTCTGGCTCGTCGCGACAGTGCTCATCGTCTTCGCCCTTGTCTTGCTGGCAGCAGACGTCTGGGGTCGAAAAACACGAGGCTTGGACAGCCTCAACGTGCCGCATGGTCTTTCCTACGGTCTCGCGCAGACATTGGCGCTCATTCCCGGGGTCTCGCGCTCTGGCGCCACGATTTCCATGGGTCTCGCGCTTGGCTACACCAGAGTCGAGGCAACCAGGTTCGCCTTTCTGCTGGCCATTCCAGCGGTGTTTGGTAGCGGCCTGTTTGAGTTGAACACCGCCATTGTCAATCCCCTCGAGGCAGGCCCGGTTGACCCGCTTGCCACCCTGGTGGCGACGATGGTGGCCGCTGTTGTGGGCTACGCCGTCATTGCCTGGCTGATGCGCTTCCTCACGACCAAAAGCTTCCTGCCGTTTGTGGTCTATCGCTTGGTGTTGGGCGGTGGGCTCCTGATTGCCCTGTCCCTGGGGGTGCTGGAGGCTTAGCCCTCGCCGCCTGCCACACCACCCGGCCACTCGGGGCGTTTTTGGAGATAGCGCTCAAATTCCTGGGCGATCGCGTCTCCACTGGCTTCCGGTGATTCGACGGTGTCGCGCTGTTTTTCCAACTGGTGGATATACGCCATCATGTCGTCGTCTTCTGAGGCCAACTGATCGATGTTTTCCTCCCACGCCGTCGCCTGCTCAGTCAGGTCGGCGTGTGGAACATCGATACCGAGGAGCTCTCGTAGCCGCTCCACGATCGCCAAGGTGGCCTTCGGGGAGGGCGAGGTGTGCACGTAGTGGGGAACTTGCGCCCACAGGTTCACGACGGGAATACCCGACTGGTGAGCGGCCTGACCGACCACACTCAAAATGCCGACAGGGCCCTCATAGGTGGAGCGCTCGATGTCGAGAAGCTCCCGTAGCTCCGCATCCTCGCTGGACGAGAGCAGGCGAACAGGTCTGGAGTGCGGCACATCCGCGAGCATCGCGCCACACAGAACGATGTGCTGAATATCTTCCGCGAGCGCGTGCATCACGATCTGGTCGGCAAGTGACTGCCACATCCGTGACGGTTCGGCACCGAGTAAGACATAGGGTGAGCCGGGGGTGGGGTCAGCGGTGTCTGGCCCATACAGCGTGATGTCAGGCCACGAAATGACCCGGCTCCCGTCGCTTTCAAACTGGGCGTAGGGACGGGAGACCTGGTAGTCGAAATAGATTTCGTCGGAGATCACTTCGTAGGGAATCAGCCCGTACTGGTCGACAATCATCCGCAGTGCTGAGCTGGCGGCTTCTCCCGCATCGCTCCACCCTTCGGTGGCGACCAGCAGAGTTTTCTCGGCGGGAATGACTGGGGCTTCGTCCATATGCCTCCCAACCTACATCCGGCGTCTGAACACCGTGGAGACCGGGGGTGTGGCGCAATGCCCGCCAGTAGACTCCTGGCGTGAACGCCCTACAAGCCGGTCTTTTTGACATGGACGGCACCCTGATCGACAGCGAGCCCTACTGGCTGGACGCAGAAATGGCGCTGGTGTCGTCTTTTGGCGGTTCCTGGACCAAGGAGCAAGGCCTCACCCTGGTGGGTAGTGGGCTGTGGGATAGCGCTGCCGCGCTGCAGCACGCGGGTGTTGACTTGGAGTTGCGGGAGATTATCGAGCGGTTGAGTGCCGATGTGCGCCAGCGTCTAATCGAGCACGTTCCGTGGCGTCCAGGGGCGAAGGACATGATTTCGCAGATGTTGGCCGCCAAGATTCCGACGGCGCTGGTCACCATGTCGTTTCGTGCCAACGCCCTGACAATCGCCGAGGCGATTTCGAAAGATATCGGTCAGGAGGCGTTTTCGGTGGTGGTGGCGGGTGACGACGTGAGCGAACCCAAACCTAATCCCGAGGCCTATTTGAGTGCTGCCGACCAGTTGGGTATTGATATCGCCCACGCGGTCGCATTCGAAGACTCCGTCTTTGGCGCGGCTTCTGCGTATTCCGCGGGCGCTCTGACAATTGGAATTCCGCTCCACATCGAGATTCCAGAAAGCTACGTTCACGTGCGGTGGGACTCGCTCGAAGGAAAAACAGTGGATGACGTGACGGCCGAAAAGGCCAAGTGGGGCCACAGATGACGGCACTTGACTATGGCGACATGGTGCGGCTTACCGACCCCAAAGGCCGGCACCACACGTTTGTCTTGGAATCAGGTGGTCATTTCCACACCCACCGCGGGGGTATTTCGCACGCGGACATTAAGGGACAGCCAGAGGGCTCAGTGGTGCAAACAGAACAGGGAGTGGAATACCTGGTTCTTCGACCGCTGTTAAGCGACTACGTCCTCTCAATGCCCCGTGGTGCCGCCATCATTTACCCGAAAGACGCGGCACTGATTCTGCAGCTGGCCGATATTCACCCAGGTCAGCGAGTGATCGAGGCAGGGGTCGGATCGGGAGGTCTCAGCCTGTGGCTGCACAGAACTCTCGGTTCTGACGGAGAACTGATCTCCGTAGAACAGCGTGAAGAGTTTGCTGATATCGCGAGGGCCAATGTGGAGACCTACTTCCGGGGAGCGCCGCCTGCACGATGGGATATCCGGATCGGAGAGCTCTCCGAGGTGCTGGAGTCCGAGAAGGAATCAAGTGTCGACCGGGTGCTGCTCGACATGTTGACCCCGTGGGAGTGCCTGGAGCAGTCGCTTCGCGTCCTCGTGCCGGGAGGAGTCATTCTTTGCTACGTCGCCACAGTGACCCAGCTCTCACGGGTCATGGAGGCCCTGCGGGATTCTGGACTGACGACTGAGCCAGAAGCGCAGGAAACGATGGTGCGCGGCTGGCACGTCGACGGTTTGGCGGTGAGACCGGAACATCGGATGATCGGGCACACCGGTTTTCTCTGCTGGGCAAGACGCCTCGCTCCCGGCACACGGCTGCCACAGCCCGCCGGCAAGAAGACAAAGCCCGACTACGCCGAGGTCGATATCGAGGCCTGGACTCCGGGGGCCGTGAAACAACGCGAGGAGACGCCAAAGAAACTGCGCAAGCTGCAGCGGGAGACCGCGAGTCGGTCTGAGAAGACAGCCAGAAAACCGTCAAAGAAGTCGCGTCGCGACCAGTAGGCTGGGGCTTCTTATGCGTCTTCTCACTGCGTTTTTCCTGCTGTTCGTGGTCATTGGAGCAGGAGGCACGGCCGTTGCCGTCACGCAGTCGAGCGACCCTCGATGCGAGCGGCCAGCCGAGCTCGGCAAAGCCTCCGCCTTGGTCACCGTGGTGGACGCTGAGGAACCAAACCAGCCGCCAATCGCTGATTTTCCGACACCGCTGATCACCGCGGGCACTGAACTCGCGATTGTCCAGGAAGGCGATGGCGTACCCGCTCAAGAAGGCGCGTCGGTTGATTTCCAGGTCGCCGCCTACCTCGGCTCCAGCGGTCAGTTTCTCACCGCCAGCAGTTTTGTCCCCGATGAGACCATTCGTCGGATTGTCAGTGCCGAGAGCGAGGACTACTTCGAGCGCTCACTGGTGTGTGCGAAGGCCGGCGACAGACTCGTCATCACCGACACCGTGGAACAAGTCTTTGGTCCGATTCCTGAGGACGAGTTAATCCAGAATGACTCGACGGTGGTCGTCATCGTGGACGTCGTACAGTCCTACCTCAAAGAGGCGACTGGCTACTGGAACTTCTACGAGGAAGGCGCCCCTCTCGTCGTCACTCACCCCGACGGCTTCCACGGCGTGGTGATGCCGTCGACAGCGCCACCGAGTGAGCTTCTCGTGCACACGGTGAAGAGAGGAGAGGGCGCTCCACTCGCCGACGGGGACACTGCCGTCGCGACGTTCACGGCAGTCGTGTGGGAGACAGGTCAGGCCTTCGCCAGCAGCTTCGGTCAGGGCACCCCGATCAACGTGAGCCTTCGCTCACCGGACCTCGATGAAAATTCGTCGGTTCTGCCGGGGCTGTATAACGGCCTTCTTGGCCAAACAGTGGGCTCGCAGGTCGTGATTGTGGTGCCACCAGGTGAGGGCTACACCGAAGGCCAACTGCCTGACGGAGTGCCTGAAGGAGCCACTCTTGTCTATGTGTTCGACATTGTGGGGTCGTTCTAGGCGATATCCACATCGCCGAACTAGTGCCGGTCACAGCTAGAACGCCGGTCGTAGGATGAAGGCGTGCCAGGCCAGGCAATTCGCCCCGAGGACCGTCTTTTTCACCTGATCCTTGCCCTCATGGCCACCACCCAAGGCCTCAGCAAAGACAGCATTCTCGCCACCGTTCGCGGTTACCGCGAGGACATCGAATCTGGCGCCAGCAGGGCAACCATCGAACGACGGTTTGAACGGGATAAAGACCTGATTCGGGACCTGGGGATTCCAATCGACACGCTGACGCCCCCCGACGGAGACAGCGACAACAAGCTCACTCTGTATCGCATTCCCAAAACCGACTATGACCTCCCCGACGATTGGGAGCTCACCAGCCAAGACGTTCGGCTGCTAAATATTGCGGCTGCGGTGTGGCGGGAGGGGAGTCTCTCCTCCGAGGCGCGGGTGACACACCTGAAGCTCGCCTCGCTCGGCATCCAGATGGACGAACCACTGATTGGATTCCTGCCTGTCATCACGGCCAGAGACCCCGCCCTCGACACCCTCCGCCGAGCGATTGACGAAGGCGTCCAGGTCCGTTTTGACTACCTGACCCCGGGCGAGAACACGCCAAAGACCAGGACGGTGTCTCCCTGGGGAATCGTCCTGCACGAGGGTCGATGGCACTTGCTCAGCCTGGAATCCACCGGCCAACAAAAGACCTTTCTGCTGCGACGCATGGTGTCGACAGTGGAGACACTGGACCTCTCTTCCGTCCAAGCCCCAGACGGCGCAGTGGACGCGATGACGGCAGAGCTTGATGACTTGTACTGGTCTCAAGAAGCCACGGTGTGGGTCGAGCCTGGATCCCAGGCTGAACTGGAGCTTGTCCACCGGGCTGGTTCCACGCGCACTGCCACTGGTGTGAGAGTCCACTACACAGATGCCAAAGCCCTCGCCTCCGAATTAGCTGGATTCGGTCCGGAAGTGCGGGTCGAGGCTCCCGACGAGGTGAGGGATTTCCACCGTGAGGTCCTCGACCAGGTAGCGGGCGCACATGGCTAGGGCGCAGTCACCCGCGACGGCAGAGTCACTGGTGCTCTTTCTGAGCCTCGTGCCGTATGTGATGGACAACGGTCAGGTCACGGTTCAGGAGGCGGCCACCCAGTTCTCCAGGCAACCCGACGATATTCGGCGTGCGGTTGAGCTCATTGCCTGTGCGGGAATTCCGGGTGACTCTGCCGCCTACCTCCACGCCGACCTTTTTGACATTGACTGGGATGCGTTTGAAAACGACGAGGTCATTCGGTTTTCCAACACCGTGGTGATTGACCAGCAGCCGCGTCTATCCACGAGGGAAATCTCGGCGTTGATTGCCGGGTTGCAGTACTTGGCCGCACACCCGAGATACGGCGAGCGCGACGATGTACGAGCACTCCTGGACAAGCTCCGCGCCGTGTCGGGGTCGGCAGCCACGTCCCACATCGGAATCCAGTCGGTGTCTGTCTCTGGCGCTCTCGAGGTGATTGACCAATGTCTGAGTGAGGGAACTCAGCTGCGGTTTGACTATGTGAACAGAAACGGCGATGCGGACAATCGGACCGTGGATCCTCTCGCTCTCGAGGCCCGGGATGACGTCTGGTACCTGCGGGCGTGGTGTCTGCTTCGAGAAGCACCACGTCTGTTCCGGCTTGACCGAATGGCGAATGTGACTGCGTTGGACACACCAGTTGCCGAGCACCCCGATGTCGATAATCCGGAGTCGTGGACGATTTTTACCGCTTCCGATACCGATGTGGTCGTGACATTGGAGTTTGATGAGCCGGCGTTACCGATTGTGGGGGAGTATCTCGACCGCTCGAAACCCCCAGAGCGTGTGGGTTCTGTCTACGTCGCGCAGGTGCCGTTTGCCCACTACGGCTCGCTGGTGCGGTTCGTGACGGCTCAGGGTGGTCTTGTTCGGGTGACCGCGCCAGAGGCGGCGATTCAAGCGGTGAAAGATTGGGTGAATCGCGCCCAGGAGCGCGCGGTGTCCTCAGGCTGAGAGGAGGCGCGGTGGTAGGCTCAGGGCAGAGGCGAGGAGAACATCGTGGCGGGAAATCTTGGTGGCTGGACGGGCCTCATTGTCGTCCTTCTCATTATTTTGCTCTTTGGCGCACCTCGTCTTCCGGGTCTTGCCAAGAGCCTTGGTCAGTCGCTGAAAATCTTTAAGTCGGAAGTGCGTCAGGACCGCTCGTCTGATGACGCGGCTGACAACGCGGACGACCAGAAGAAGTAATCGTGGCCGGGTCGACCGACCAGGCACGGATGACCCTGGCGGAGCACCTGGTCGAGCTGCGTAAGCGGCTGGTGATCAGTGTCATTGCCACGCTGGTTGCAGGAGTTGTCGGCTGGTTTCTGGCAGATCTCGTCTGGGCGGCTCTGTCGGAGCCTGTCCTGGAGATTGCCCAGGAGCGAAACCGTGACGCGGAAATCAACTACACGACCGTCAGTGAGGCTTTTGACACCAAGATCGCCATTGCCCTGACACTGGGGATCGTCATTGCCTCGCCGGTGTGGCTCTACCAAATCTGGGCGTATTTTGTCCCCGCCCTGGTGAGACAGGAGCGGCGATACGCCATTGGTTTCCTCGCTGCGGCGATTCCGCTGTTTGCGGCGGGCGCCACCACGGGCTGGTTTGTGCTGCCGAATATTGTGACCCTGCTCACAAGCTTCGCGCCGGAACAATCGGCGACACTGCTCACCGCCAAGGTGTATTTGGATTTCGCCCTGAAGCTTGTGGTCGCCATCGGGGTGGGTTTCGTGCTGCCTGTTTTTCTGGTGTTACTCAATGCCGTGGGGGTCTTACCGGCCGCGTCGATTCTTCGCGGTTGGCGCGTCGCCGTGGTCCTCATTGCACTGTTCACTGCCATTGCAACACCGGCGGCTGATGTCGTATCGATGGTGATCCTCGCCATTCCGATGGTGGGGCTGTATTTCCTGGCAGCGGGCATTGCCTGGCTTCGCGACCGCCGACACGCGAAGAAGCAGGCTCGCCTGGCCGACGGGATGGCGTGAGCGAGCCAAGCCCCGCGGAGCGCTTCAAGCGCGCCACCTCGCGGGTAAAGACGCCGATGCTGACGCGGTATCTGGACACTGTTCCCTTCGACCTTGACCCGTTCCAGCTCTCCGCCTGCGAATCAGTCGAGCAGGGGAGGGGAGTGCTGGTCGCTGCGCCCACCGGAGCGGGAAAGACCGCGGTGGCAGAGTTTGCGATTTTTGCCGCCCTCCAAGACCCGGTGGCAAAGGTGTTCTACACGACACCGATGAAGGCCCTGTCCAACCAGAAATACACCGAGTTGGTCGAGGTGTACGGACCCAGAGAGATCGGGCTCCTCACCGGAGATACGAGCATTAACCCTCACGCGCGCGTAGTGATTATGACCACCGAGGTTCTCCGCAACATGCTTTACGCGGACTCAGAGCTTCTTGAAAACCTCCGGTACGTGGTGATGGACGAAGTTCACTACCTGGCAGATCGCTTCCGAGGGGCTGTCTGGGAAGAGGTGATCATTCACCTGCCAGACGACGTGCAATTGATTTCTCTGAGCGCCACCGTTTCCAACGCAGAAGAGTTTGGAGAGTGGTTACAGACAGTGCGCGGAGACACCGACATTGTGGTCAGCGAAACCAGGCCGGTGCCCCTCTACCAACACATGCTGGTGGGCGAGCGGCTGGTTCCTCTGTTTCGCTCAGATCAGACTCGTGGCACACCGCAGGTGAATCCCGAAGTGGTCCAACTCGTCCACAGCCTTCAGCGCTCCGGAACACGCGGAGGTGACCGGGGGCGTCGACGCGGGCGTGGGGGACCGAGGGGTTACCACCGAGGCCCACAGATGCGTGTGTCACACGCAAAGGTCATCAGGCTTCTGGAGACGGAGGATCTGCTTCCGGCGATTTTCTTCGTCTTCTCCAGAGTGGGCTGTGACAAAGCGGTGGAGGCGGCGTTGTCTCACCGACTGGATTTGACCACCCAGGAGGAAAAGGCCGAAATCCTCGATTTTGTGGAAGAGCGCTGCGAACGGCTCGACGAAGACGATTTGGCCGTCCTTGGCTACCACCGTTGGTTGGACGGGCTCCTACGGGGAGTGGCGGCTCACCACGCCGGGCTGTTACCGGTGTTCAAAGAAGTGGTCGAGGAGCTTTTTCGACGAAAACTGCTGCGGGTGGTCTTTGCCACAGAAACGCTCGCTCTTGGCATCAATATGCCCGCGAGAACGGTCGTGCTGGAGAAGCTGGAAAAGTTCGATGGAGAATCCAAGAAACCCATCACCGCGGGCGAATACACCCAACTAACTGGTCGTGCGGGAAGGCGCCGGATCGATACCCAGGGCCATTCGGTCATCATCTGGCGTCCCGGTATGAACCCGGAACAGGTGGCGCAGCTTGCCTCACGCCGGTCCTACCCACTTCGATCCAGTTTCCGTCCGACCTACAACATGGCCGTCAACCTCATCGCACAGTTTGGCTTGGACCCGACTCGCACGATTTTGGAAAGCTCCTTTGCGCAGTTTCAGGCAGACCGCCACGTGGTGGAGCTTGCGAAAAAAGTCCGGCACAACGAGGAATCCCTCGCCGGCTACGAAGAAGCCATCGAGTGTGACCGGGGCGATTTCCGCGGCTACGCGGAGCTCCGTCGGGAGCTAAGTGACCGGGAAAAAGCCCTACGTCGCACATCCGACGAGTCTGAGCGGCAGGCCATCGATTCTCTTCGACTGCGTCTCAAACAACACCCGTGCCACAGCTGCCCCGACCGTGAATCGCATGCCCGGTGGGCGGAGCGGTGGTGGCGACTTCACCGGGAAACCGAAAAGATTCGCACCCAAATTGACAAACGCACTGGCGCCATCGGTGTGGTCTTTGACCGGGTGGTCGCGGTCTTGGAGGAGCTCGACTACCTCCGCCCAGAGGACGACGATTACTCTCTGAGCGTCCACGGAACCAGGCTCCGCCGGATCTATGGCGAGCGCGATTTGCTCGTCGCTGAGGCCCTCCGTCGGCAGCTTTGGAAGGACTTAGATGTTCCAGGACTTGCCGCTATGGTCTCGGCCCTGGTCTATGAGGCAAAGCCAGAAGAAATGCCCGTGCGCCGAGGCGAATTACCGCCAGGCGGCCTCCGTGAGGCGCTCCAGGCCACGGAAGAGCTCTGGGCAAGATTGGATGTGCTGGAGCGTGAACATCACCTGCCCGGTTCGGAACCGCTTGGCGCACAACGGGCGGTGGCGATGTGGCACTGGGCCGATGGTGCGGACCTAATCGACGTCATTGGTGAGGACGATGTGGCTGTCGGCGACTTTGTTCGACTCGCCAAACAAGTGGTCGACGTGCTGGACCACATCGAACAGGTGGAGAGCGGCCCGGCGGGAACCACCGCACGCGAAGCAAAGGCGGCGGTGTTCCGCGGCATCGTGGCGCTCAGCAGTCTTGTTTAGGCTTCCAGCGTGCTCCTGACCACAACGCGGCCACTCTCGCTGACGCTGCTGTCGGTTGCCGTTGCCGGCTGGTTGATGGACTTGGCCCATCCAGACACGAACTGGTGGCCTCTTGCGCTCTTAAGCCTCGGCATGATGCTGGCGGCCGCACGCGGCCTCAGCATTCCGGCGTCTGCTCTCACCGGTGCCGTGGCCGGTTTCTCGTTCTATGGCATCCACATCTGGTGGCTCACGGTGTATCTGGGTCTGATTCCCTGGATTGCGCTGGTGTTAGCCCAGACTGCGTTGTTTGCTCTGGGTTTTGTCTTGCTCACCCTGGCCTGGCGGTGGGTGGGGGCGTGGTGGCGAAAGCCTGTGGGGCGCCTGGGTTTCTTGCCGGTGGTGTTGGCTGCGGTGTGGACGATTCGGGAAGTGGTCGCAGCGGAGTGGCCGTTTGGCGGGTTTAACTGGGGGCGGCTCGCGCATAGCCAGTCAGAGACTCCACTGACAGATTGGGTGAGCTGGCTCGGCACAAGTGGTTTCGGGTTCTTAATGGCCTGGCTGTCTGCGCTTGCGGTCGTGCTTCTTGTGGAGTGGCGGCTGGACGGCGTCACTCGGGCATCGGTGATGGCTGGTGCGCTGACCTTTGCGCTGGTGTGGCCCGCCTATCCCGCCACGATTACTGATTCCATTCGGGTGCTGGGGGTGCAGGGAAACGCGGATGCCGGGCTTTTCGCTGAGTACGAGCGCGGTGACAACCTTCGGGACCACTACGAGGTGACCGCCGATCTATTCGGTGAAGACGTCGATGTGGTGATCTGGCCGGAAAACGCCTCTGATATCGACCCGCTCCGCTATGAGGACGCGAGGGCTGTCGTGGATGAGGTGACTCGGGAAATGAATGCCCCGCTCGTGGTGGGGGCCATTACCCGAGACGGAGACCTCACCTATAACAGCGTGTTGCTGTGGGAGGAAACAGGCCCCGGACTGACTGAGGCGACAGACCAATACGACAAAATCCACCCGGTTCCGTTCGCCGAATACCTCCCAGCAAGAGAGTTTTTCTATCCGCTCGCCCCTGATCTGTTTGATCTCGTCCCGAGGGACTACAGCTTCGGACAGAGAGACACAGTGTTCACCATCGACGGTCACACCGCGGGAATCGCCATTTGCTACGACATCGTCGATAACGAAATCTTTTGGCAAATGATGGACGAGGGTGCGGACATTATTTTTGCCCCGACCAATAACGCCGACTTTGGACGCACGGACCAAAGCGAGCAACAGTTGGCGATTGCCAGGCTCCGCGGTGTCGAAATGGGCCGCAGTGTGGTCAACGTGTCGACCGTTGGCACCAGCGCCATCATGTCGCCCACGGGGGAGACCATCGACAGGCTCCCCACCTACACCGAGGGCTACATGATTGCGGATGTCCCGACCGCGTCCCACACAACCCCCGCGGTGGTGGTGGGCCACTCGCTGGAATGGTTTATTGCCGGTCTTGGACTGGCAGCCCTGGTGATTGCAGGGATCGCTAGGCGAGGGAGTCCCTCGTGGCAACGGCACGATCCGTTCGATCGGTAATAATCGCCTGGACACCGCTGCGCCAGTAACGAGCCATCTGATCAGCGTCGTTTACCGTCCACACGCCGGTGACCACCCCCGCTTCGCTGAGGTGCCGGATAAAACGCGGAGTGGCCAGTGGAATTCCCCGACGGGTGGGTGGGATGAACGCCGCAGACACCCCGTTCATCACCCTGCCAAGTGAACGCGAGCCGCCGACGAGACTGCGGAAATAGGCGGGAACAATTTGGGCCGAGGTCGCCGCACTTGCCGCTGTGGGAAAGGCCTGCGCCAGTTGTTGTCGCCTTGTTTCAGAAAAAGAGGCAAGGAGCACCCGATCGGCAGCGCGAGCCGTGGAGATGGCGTTAATCGTGGCCTGCACCGCGGCGTCTTCTTTCACGTCGATGCTGATGGGGGTGGTGGGAAACGCGTCTAAGGCTGCTGCCAGCGTGGGAAACCCACCACCGGGGATATCCACAGCGGCGAGCTCGGCAGCGCTTAGCTGGTTCACCCGCTCCGGCCTGCCGGCCACTCTCTGAAGATCAGGGTCGTGCGAGCAGACAGCGACACCGTCGGCAGACAGGTGCACATCGGTCTCGAGGACATCGGCACCGTGTTCTAGGGCCTGGTGAAAGGCCGCCAGCGTGTTTTCTGCCACGCCCACAGCAAAGCCGCGATGGGCCACAACGAGGCGGGGAGCCCGGTGAAGAAACGACATGGTGTCTTCAGTGTGCACGACCCGCCAGGCGCTAGGGGCTCCCGAGTGCGTTTGTCCCCGTTGCTAGGGTCGTGGGCATGTCTGAAAACCCCTTGTCACCGACGGAACTGGTCGGCAAACGCGTCCTTGTCACCGGCTCATCACGAGGCATCGGAGCACAAGTCGCTCAGTACTGCGCTGCAGCGGGCGCAAGCGTTGTCATCAACTACCGCAATAAAGAAGCGCGCGCAGAGAAAATCGCCCAGTCAATTCGTGACGCCGGGGGAGTAGCTCAGACGGCAGGAGCAGATCTCACTGACCCCGTCGCTGTAATGGCCATGATGAATAGCATCAGGGATTCACTGGGCGGCCTGGACGTCCTTGTCTTGAATGCCTCTGGTGGCATGGAGTCCGACATGGAAGAGGACTACGCGATGAAGCTCAATCGCGATGCCCAGGTCGGCATGTTGACCTCCGCACTTCCACTGATGGGCGCGGGGGCACGAGTTGTCTTTATTACGAGCCACCAGGCTCACTTCATCAGAGATGTCGACACCATGCCCGAATACCGTCCGGTCGCGCTATCGAAGCGTGCTGGAGAAGACGCGCTGCGGGCTATGGCCGATGATTTGGACGGCAAGGGCATCGGGTTTGTCGTGGTCTCCGGAGACATGATTGAGGGCACGGTCACCGCCACGCTTCTCAACCGCATGCACCCGGGCGCTCTCGATGAGCGCAAAGAAGTAGCCGGAAAGATTTACAACGTCGAAGAGTTTGCGGCTGAAGTCACCCAGGCGATTGTGGATGACATCCCCGACAACCACACCAGGCTGGTCGGCGATACAAGCTCGTTCCAGCCCAGCTAAGAGTGTTCTGGGGCCTCAGACCCACGAGTCGGGTCATTCTCTACACCCCTGAGAAACGGGTGCTGTTGATGTGGACGAGGGCACCTGATTCCAGCAACTGGTCGCGCTGGATTGTCCC